>NZ_JBEAAM010000042.1:0-7898 GCF_040066175.1 Fontimonas sp. SYSU GA230001 | reverse complement strand
GTTGTTCCTTTCCATCAGCAAAGCCCAGCGTCCCGCCGCCTGACAGCCCCTCACTCAGACCCACCCTTCAGGCTCATCTCTGGATTGGAAAGGACTTCCGCGCAGGACATCCCCATCGCGTTTCCGCCATGCCTCGATCGCCTGCTCCAGCGCCTCAGGCAAGGGGATCGGACGAAAATCGCCGTGGCTCACGCAGCCGACCTTGACCGCCGCCCGCGCCAGCAGCTCGCCATCGGCGCTGCGCACCAGCGTCTGCTCGAACAGCAGGCTGGCGCGGCGCACGGCGGCGACCATGGTCACGACATCGAGTGCGTCGTCGAGCCGCGCCGGGCGGCGGAAGTCGATCTGCAGGCTGGCGACGGTGAAGACCGCGCCGGTGCCGTCGCGCAGACCTTCCTGGCCGATGCCCAGTGCGCGCAGCCATTCGGTGCGGCCGCGCTCGAACCAGCGCAGGTAGTTGGCGTGATAGGTCACGCCGCTGGCGTCGGTATCCTCGTAGTACACGCGGACCGGGAAACGGAACTCCGGCCTGTCGGGCGCGCGGCTCACGACGCGAACAAATCGGGGGTCGCGAGCCGCTCCGGCACCTTGAGGCCGTAGTGCTCGAAGGCGGCCCTGCCGGCGACGCGGCCGCGCGGCGTGCGCATCAGATAACCCTGCTGGATCAGATAGGGTTCGATCACGTCCTCGATGGTGTCGCGCGCCTCGCCGATCGCCGCGGCGAGGTTGTCGATGCCCGCAGGGCCTCCATCGAAGCGTTCGATCAGCGTCAGCAGCAGGCGCCGGTCCATCAGGTCGAAACCGTTGGCATCGACGCTGAGCAGCCGCATGGCCTCGGCCGCACTCGCCGCGGTGATCACGCCGTCGCCGCGCACCTCGGCGTAGTCCCGCGCGCGGCGCAGCAGGCGGTTGGCGATGCGCGGCGTGCCGCGCGAGCGGCGTGCGATCTCGGCGGCGCCGGCCTCTTCGATCGGCGTCCTGAGAATGCCAGCGCTGCGCAGGACGATGTGCGTCAGGTCGGCGACCGCGTAGAACTCGAGGCGCTGCACCAGGCCGAAGCGGTCACGCAGCGGACTCGTCAGCGCGCCGGCGCGCGTGGTCGCGCCGACCAGCGTGAACGGCGGCAGATCGATGCGGATCGAGCGCGCGGCCGGCCCCTCGCCGATGACGATGTCGAGCTGGTAGTCCTCCATCGCCGGGTACAGCACTTCCTCGACGATCGGCGACAGGCGGTGGATCTCGTCCACGAACAGCAGGTCGCGCGGCTCCAGGTTGGTCAGCAGCGCGGCCAGATCGCCCGGACGCTCCAGCACCGGACCGGAGGTCTGGCGCAGGTTGACGCCCATCTCGCTGGCGAGGATGTGCGCGAGCGTGGTCTTGCCCAGACCCGGCGGCCCGAAGATCAGCACGTGGTCGAGCGCATCGCCACGCCGGCGTGCGGCCTCGATGGCGATGCCCATCTGTTCGCGCACCGCCGGCTGGCCGGTGTAGTCGGCCAGCCGCTGCGGACGGATCGCGCGTTCGATGCGTTCCTCGTCGGCGCCGGCGTGCGCGGAGATCAGACGTTCGGACTCGCTCATCAGCGCACCGCCCGCTTGAGCGCTTCCTGGATGATCTGCTCGGTGCTCATGCCGTCCTTATACACGGCTTCGGTGAAGCGCTGAATCTCCGCCGGCTTGTAGCCCAGCGCCGCGAGCGCATGCCGCGCTTCCTGCAGCGGCGATCCAGGGACGGCGCTGACGGCGCCGATCGCGGCCGGTGCCTCGTCGCCGCCGGCGGCACGGTCGCGCATCTCGACGATCAGGCGATCCGCGGTCTTGCGGCCGATGCCCGGCAGCTTGGTCAGGCGCACGACGTCGCCGGCGCGCACCGTGATCCAGAACTCGTCCACGCCGACGCCCGACAGCACGGCGAGCGCCAGCTTGGGACCGACGCCGGAGACGCGGATCAGTTCGCGGAACAGCGCGCGTTCCTGCGCCGTCGCGAAGCCGAACAGCAGATGCGCGTCCTCACGCACCGTCAGGTGCGTGTGCAGGACCACCGCCTCGCCGACTGCCGGCAGCTTGTAGAACGTGGACATCGGCGCCTCGATCTCGTAACCGACGCCGCCGACATCGACGAGCAGCAGCGGCGGCGTCTTGGCGAGCAGACGACCGGCGATGCGACCGATCATGGCCTGCCCCGGCCGCGCAGACCGGCGGCACCGATGCTGCGCTGCGTCGCCCGCACCTGCGCATGCGTCAGTGCGACGGCGAGCGCGTCGGCGGCGTCGGCCGGTATGCGGGCCTGCAGATTCAACAGAATCCTGACCATGTGCTGCACCTGCTCCTTCTCCGCGCGTCCGGTGCCCGTCAGGGCCATCTTGATCTGCGCCGGCGCGTACTCCGCCACCGGGACACCGGCGCGCGCAACTGCGCACAGTGCCACGCCGCGCGCCTGGCCGAGGACCAGGGCGCTGCGCACGTTGTTCTTGACGAACACGTCCTCGAACGCCGCTTCGTCGGACGGGTATTCGCGCAGCAGCCCGGACAACTCGGCATCGATCTTGACCAGCCGCGCGGCGACGTCGCCGTCGCCGGCCGCGATGCGGCCCGCCGCGACCAGCCGCGCCTGACCTCGCTGATGATCGATGATGCCGTAGCCGGTGTAACGCGAACCGGGATCGATGCCGAGGATGCGCGTCACGCCGGCCGGACGCTAGTGCGTGCCCAGATCGGCGTTGGAATAGACCTTCTGCACGTCGTCGAGATCCTCGAGCATCTCGATCAGCTTGCCGACCGCCGCCGCGTGCTCGCCGGGCACCGCCACCATCGTCGCCGGACGCATGCCGACATCGGCCTGCACCAGCGGGAAGCCTTGGGCTTCCAGTGCCTTCTTGACGCCCTCGAAGGCGGACGGTGACGTGAGCACCTCGGTATAGCCGTCTTCGTTGAGCACGTCGTCGGCACCGGCTTCGAGAGCGATTTCGAGGATCTTCTCCTCCTGCGCCGCATCGCCCCGGGTCTCGATGAAGATCTGCCCGACTTCGGCGAACAGATAGGACACCGCGCCACTGGTGCCCAGATTGCCGCCGTTCTTGCTGAACGCATGACGCACGTCGGCGACCGTACGGGTGGGATTGTCGGTCATGCAATCGACGATGATCGCCACGCCGCCGGGACCGTAACCCTCGTAGCGGATCTCCTCGAACTGGTCCGCGCCGCCCTCCCCGGTGCCGCGCCTGATCGCACGCTCGGCGGTGTCCTTGGGCATGTTGGCGGCGAACGCCTTGTCCAGCACCATGCGCAGCCGCGGATTCGACTTCGGATCGCCGCCGCCGACCCGCGCGGCGACGGTGATCTCGCGGATGAACTTCGTGAACAGCTTGCCGCGCCGTGCATCTTCTGCACCCTTGCGCGCGGCGATACTCGGACCACGACCCATGGATCTGCCGTCTGCTCGTGCTCAGAAACTCAGGCGCATGCCCACATGCAGCCCGTTGTCGGCGGTGATGTCCCGGCCGGTTTCGAGCCGGACGTTGACGTTGCGGTAGCCGGCATAGACGGATGCGTTCTTCAACACCTGGTAATCCACTGCGGTGCCGATCTCGTAGTAGCGGTCGAACTCGCCGAAGCAGATGACTTCGGGGGCGAAGTAACCGTACACCGACAGGCCGATCCGCTCGTAACCCGGATAGCGCGCCTCCGCCTGGCCACCGAGCGCCAGCGCGCCGCCACTGTCGTGATCGCGGCCGATATAGACGCCGCGCAGGCCCAGTCCGGCAGCGAGGTTGAAATCACGGGCACCGGCATCGCCCGTGACCAGGGCGCCGACGTGCGCGACGAACAGGTCGTCCTCGCGCTTGGGGCGCACGATCACACCGACGTCGTACTGGCCATTGGTGTCCGACGCAAAACGCGACAGCGGCCCGTAGAACGCGCCGCGAAAGCTGTTGTCGCCGATCGACACATCGACGATCTCTGCCCGCGCGCCGCCGGCGACCGCGCACAGCGCAAGCGCCATCGTGCCCACCAACCTCTTGTGCATGTTCATCCCACCTGCCCCCGTTCCAATTGTGATGAGTGGTTACTTCTTCGGCTTGTTCACGGCGTGCACCGCGCGCCCATCCACCAGCAATACCGCTTCGTGGAAATTCTCCGACAAGGTCGGATGGCTGTGCATGGTCAACGCGAGATCCTCGCAGGTCGCGGCGAACTCGAGCGCGAGCACGGCCTCGGCCAGCAATTCGGATACATACGGTCCGACCATGTGCACGCCCAGAATCCGGTCGGACTTGGCGTCGGCGATCACCTTGATCGAACCCGCACCCTGCTCCATCGCCTTGGCGCGGCCGTTGGCGGCGAACGGTCCCAGTCCGGTCTTGATCTCGTAGCCCTTGGCCTTGGCCTGTTCCTCGCTCAAGCCAACCCAGGCGATCTCGGGCATCGTGTAGACGACGCTCGGCACCGCGTTGTAGTTGACCTGCGTGTGATGGCCGGCGAGCTGCTCGGCCAGCGCGACGCCTTCCTCGATGCCCTTGTGCGCGAGCATCGCGCCGCCGATCACGTCGCCGATCGCGTACACGCCCGGCACGTTGGTCTTGTAGTGCGCATCGACCTTGACGAAGCCGCGCTCGTCGAGCGCCACGCCAACGGTCTCGACGCCGAGGTTCTTCGTGTACGGCCTACGGCCGACCGCGACGATCAGCTTGTCGAAGGTCTCGGTCTTCTTTTCTCCACCGGTCTCGTACTCGACGGTGACGTCCTTCTTGCCGGCCTTCGCCGACAGTACCTTCGCGCCGAGGCGGATGTCCAGGCCCTGCTTGGTCAAATGGCGCAGTGCTTCCTTGGCCACCTGCTGATCGACCATCGGCAGGAAGTTGGGCAAGGCTTCGAGGATGACGGTCCTGGCACCCAGGCGGTTCCAGACGCTGCCCAGTTCGACGCCGATCACGCCGGCGCCGATCACGCCCAGGGTCTTGGGCACTTCGGTGAAATCGAGTGCGCCCCAGGAATCGACGATGCGCGCACCGTCGAAGGGCGCGATCTTCAGATTGATCGGCTCGGAGCCGGTGGCGATGATGATGTGCTTGGCCTTGAGCACCTCGGTCTGGCCGTCGTGCGACTTGAATTCGACCTGGCCGTTGCCGAGCAACCTGCCGTGGCCCTGCAGGCCGGTGACCTTGTTGGCGGCGAAGAGCTGCTTGATGCCGCCGGTCAACTGCCGCGACACCGCATCCTTGCGCGCCTGCATCTTGGCCACATCCAGCGACACGGAAGCGGCGCCGATCCCGTGTACGGCCGCCTCGTACTGCATGCGGTGATACAGCTCCGAGGATTCGAGCAGTGCCTTGGACGGGATGCAGCCGGCATTGAGGCAGGTGCCGCCGAAGGCGGGCGTGTTGTCCCGGTTGAGCCAGGCGTCGATACAGGCGGTCTTGAATCCGAGCTGGGCCGCACGGATCGCGCAGGGGTAGCCGGCCGGACCGCCGCCGACCACGACCACGTCGTATTCGTTGCTCATGTCGCTCCTTGATCGTCGGGCGGCATTCTATTGATCCGGCGATACGATGTACAAACGGACGTCAACCGACGTCCGCCGCACGCAGAGCATGGGCCAAAAAGCCCCGGGTGTCGTGGGGGAAACCCCCGTTGTGACGGCGGCCGGCCTCAGGCGGCGGCCGTACTCGCGATGACCTCGTCGGAGGCCAGGATCGCATTGCCGCCGCTGCGATCGTAGGCCTGCCGCCACTGGCGATAGACGTCCATCTCACCGTGTTTCCATGGATGGAAGCCGGGCTTCAGATAGGCCAGGAAATGCGGCATCAGGCGCGGATACAGCCCGCCGGGTCCGTAGAGCCACCACAGGCCACGCAACCACACGCGACCACGGTTCTGCACGCCATCAACCTTGAACATGTGGGCCATGATCGCGAACACGTGCAGGGGGAAGGTCAGCGCGACCTGCAGCATGCTGAGGACACGCGTGAAGTAGCCGCCCTTGGCCACTTTCTGCAACACGTCGAAGGCGACTGCCTTGTGCTCGATCTCCTCGACCGCGTGCCAGGCGTACATCGCGCGGATGCGGGGGTCGGCGTCCTTGAACAAGCCAGTCGAGAAGAAGCCGTGCGCCATCAGTGCCGTCATGTGTTCCGCTGCCGCGGTCTGCCCGAGCGTGTAAGTGCGCGGAAAACGCTTGCGGAAGAAGCCGAACATGATGTCCACCTGGCGCTTGAGGATGACATCGACGGCGATGCCCTGCGCCTTGAGACGGTCGTTGAACCGCGTGTGCACCATGCCGTGCTGGCCTTCCTGATAGATGAAGTCCTTGATCTCGGCCTGCAGCTTGGGATCGGTGACCTGGTCGCGGAAGTCGCGCACACAGGCGATGAAGAAGCGCTCGCCCTCGGGGAACAGCAGCGACATCGCGTCGAAGAAACGCGTCTTGAACGGATCGCCGCCGAACCAGTAACGCGGAATGTCGCCGTCCAGCCCGAAATCCGGCGCCTTGCGGGGCATGATGCGCTGGCGATCGCCATCCATTTGCGCTCTCCACCTGTTCGTTGTCCGGTCCACTTTAGGAAACGCCGCGCCGGCCGACTATGACAGGCGGCGACGCAAGGGAACCTTGGACGACACTGGCCCGGGATTTCGTGACGCGACTGGATGTCACCGCAGGCCAGAGGCACCCCGAGACGCGGCCGCGCGCGGCGGTCTCACAGCTCCCGACGCTGGCGGAAGCTGCTCGGCGAAACACCGGACCAGCGGGTGAACGCGCGCGTGAAGCTGCGCCGGTCGGAAAAGCCCAGGCGCTCGCTGATCGACTCGATGTCCAGACCGGCGTCCTGCAGCAGGCGCAGCGACAGCCGGTAGCGGACGCGATCGAGCACGGTGGCGTAGCTCTGCGCCTCCTCCTGCAGACGCCGCTGCAGCGTGCGCGGATGCAGGCCCAGGCGCGCGGCGACGCGGTCGATTCCGGCGGCCATCAGCTGCGTGTCGTGCTCCAGCAGCACCTCGGTCGCCGCCACCAGGCCGGTGCGGCGCGGCATCTGCGCGAGCAACTGGCCGACGCGGCGCGCGGCCTGCTCGTGCAGCTTCGGGAATGCCCCTTCGAGCGGCGCATCGAGCCGCTGGCGCGGCAGATCCAGGGCGTTCTGCGTCTGTTCGAAAGCCACCGGAACGCGGAAATACGTCTCGTAGGCCCGCGCGTAATCCGGCGCCGCGTAGCGGAAACGCAGGCGCGCGAAGGGCTCCAGGTCGCCGGCGAGCATGCGCCCGAAGCGCGCCACCGACGCGAAGATCGATTCGACGAAATAGCGATCCTCACCGGTCATCGGCGCCGCACCGAGCAGCACCAGAGAAGCATCGTCGCCGTGTTCCTCGAGAGAGAAGTTGATCATCGGGTTGATCAGCTCGCGCACCCAGTCGAACACGCGCATCGCAGCGCGCAGCGTCGGTGCCGTCGCCAGGAAGGTGCCGATGTCCGGAAGGTAGTCGAACGCGAAGGTCTCGCCGAGCACGAACGGGAAATGCTGACTGCGTGACGCGGCGACGCAGGCCTGCATCGCCTGGCCGAGCACCGGTGCGCTGATCGTGGCTTCCTCCAGATGCAGCAGGTCGGTCTGGATGCCGAGCCGCGCGAAGATCGGCTCGATATTGAAGCCGCAGACCGTGGCGGCCTTGACCCAGTTGGGCAAGGTGATGAACGGGATCGGGTCGCTGTGCAGCGGCGCGCGCATGCGCGCAGTATGCCGCATGGCCGGGCCGCCCGGCCCTCGCTTCGCCCGATCGGAGCGAGACCACGCTCCAACGGATGTCCGAATCGGGATAGGGGACGCCGAGGATACCCTCAGCGTTCCCCTCCCACACCACCGGACATGCGGGTCCGCATCCGGCGGTTCGAGCGGTTGAGGTTACGCG
>NZ_JBEAAM010000041.1:0-10645 GCF_040066175.1 Fontimonas sp. SYSU GA230001 | reverse complement strand
GTTGTTCCTTTCCATCAGCAAAGCCCAGCGTCCCGCCGCCTGACAGCCCCTCACTCAGACCCACCCTTCAGGCTCATCTCTGGATTGGAAAGGACTGTGTCAGCGCCCTCGCGGCTAAACCGCGTGACCAGATCGTCGGGCACGTCGACTAGGTCCGCGGGCGCACCGCCGCCGCCGAAAAAGACGTAGAGGAACAGACTCGTCGCCGCGAGCGCGGGACTGGGCACCGCCCGCACCTGATCGAGGTTGGCGCTGGCCAGCACGAAACGGGCACTGGCGCGCTGCTCAACCGAATCCTCGATACCGTAGTAGCGCAAGGATCGCCCCACACTGGCCGCGTCCTTCGGCGCCTTGAACTCAGGCACGTCCTGTGCCAAACCAGGCCCGACTCGGCCCAGCAGGATCGACAACACCAGGCATCGACCAAGCGCCGGCCATGATCGCCGGAATGCCGGCCGTCTAGGTGGAAATGGACTGGTACCGTTGCGCATAACCATACTGGTAACCATATCGATAGTAGTACGCACTCCCGGAGCGGCCGATCTGATTGAAGATGGTGCCCTTCACGGCGACCCCGGCATTCTGCAGACGCGCCACCGTCTCCTGAATCATGCCCATGGGGTGTTCCCCGGCTTTGAGCACGATCATCGTACAGCCGCTCATCTTGCCAACGATCGCGGCGTCCGTGACCGCAAGCACTGGCGGCGTATCGACCACGACATAATCGTAAGTCCGCGAAAGGATTTCCATGAGCTCGGAGAATCGCGTCGTCAACAGCAGCTCCGCAGGATTCGGCGGGATCCGTCCCGTCGGCACCAGATCCAACCCGTCGATCGCCGTCGGTCGAATGATCTGGTCCAGGTCCGCCTGCTGAGCGCAGTAGTCGGAAATACCCGGAGTCCTTTCACATCCGATGACCTCGTTGGCATGTCCGCGCCGCAGATCGGCGTCGACCATGACGACGCGTTTGCCCGACATCGCCAGTACGGCCGCCAGATTGACCGACACAAACGACTTGCCGATATCCGGCGCGGGCCCCGTCAGCATCAACACATTGTTCGGCGCATCCATCATCGCAAAGTGCAATGAGGTCCGCAGGCTGCGAATCGCTTCGATCGCGATATCCTGCGGGCTGGACAAGGCGAGCAGCTTCACATCGGTTGACGACTTGCTCCTGCCAAACGCGCGCTGCTTGACCGTGTAAGGTACCGTTGCATAGGTCGGGACACCCAGCACCCGCTCGACTTCCGCCGGATCCTCGACCGCGGGATTGAGTGCGCGCCGGACGAATACCGCGGCGATCCCCAGGAAGACACCCAGAACCAGCGACAAGGCAAGAATCAGCGGGATCTTCGGTTTCGACGGTTCGCGCGCATCAACGGCGTAATCGACGATGCGGACATTGCCGATGGTGCCGGCCTTGACGATCTCGAGTTCCTGGTAGCTGTTCAGCAGGTTCGTGTAGAGCGTCGTGTTGACCTGAACCTCGCGCGAAAGGCGAAGCAGCTCCTGTTGCGTTTCCGGCAGATCCTTGACGCGCCGGCCAATCATCTCCTGCTCGCGCTGCACTGCCTCCATCTGGCGATCAATCGCCTGGATGTTGGGATGGTTCGCCGTGAACCTCAGCAGCGCAGCCTGGCGTTGCTGGTCCAGCTCGACGCGCTTGGTCTCCAGTTGCACACTCTGCTGCAGAATGAGCTCGGTCTCCTTGGTTAGGTCTGCAGAACCCTCCTTGAGGCGAAAGTTGTTGAAAGACCGCTCCGCAGACTCCACCCGGCTGCGCAGCTCCGGCAGCTGACGCTCCAGAAAGGACAAGGTCTGGGCTGCTTCCTGCGATTTGCGCTCAACATTCTGCCGCTGATACGCGATGACCAGCCGGTTGACCACTTCACGCGCGAGCGCGGGATCGTCGGCCGAGTAGGACAGCTGGAGAATGCCGCTGTCCTTGCCTTTCTCAGACACCGAAATCTCGGACTGCACATTCTCGATCGCCTCACTGCGACTGAGCTTGGTGAGCCTGAAACGCGTGCCAGTCGCCGCGTTGAGCTGCTGAACGAAGATCTCGATCGGAAAGGGCGACACGCTCGACTGAGCGACCTCGCGTTGACCAACCTGGCCCCGCAGAATCGGGTCACCGTCCAGTTCGAGCAGATAGCCGGACGCAGTGGCGACGAGCGTGAATTCTCGGGTGAGCAGATTCGGCGGTACCTCGAAGGCGGTGACGCGGATGAATTCGCCGCCCCAAGCATAGCCCCCCCATCCGCCCGGAGGTCTCGGCAACCACGACTCGATGCCATCTGCGTCGGCCCCGCGCGCCAGTGGACGGCCGATGATCGGGAAGTATCGCGGCGTCGCCTGAATCGTCAGCCCCAAGCCATCGACGACGGAGCCGACCAGGTAGCGGCTCTTGAGCAGCTCGATCTCGGCAGTGGCTTTCGATGCCTGGCCCATCACGTCGGCGAGCTCGCCAAGCGCGGCATTCACGCCTGCGCCCTTGGCCTCGACTTGCACCAAGGCATCGGCATCGAAAATGCGGGTCGCCGCCCAGCAATAGAAAGCACCGCTGGAGATGCACAACAGCACCACCGCGACGACCAGCCAGCGCCCGGCGGAAATGACGCCAATCAGCTCGCGCAGATCGATTTCGTCGTCGTAGCTGCCCGCTGAGCTGGGCGGCTGGCGTGGAAGTACCGCAGAACCCTGGTTCATCAAGTATCGGCCATGATCCGCGCCGAGCGCGGGCTTGTGGTGCAGCAAGAAAGATCCGTCAGCGCCTCGTCACCAGGCGATCGAGCTGAAACACCGCGGAAATCGTCGGCAGCAGCTGATTGATCAGAGAATTGTACTGGGCAAAGTCCGTGGTCTTGACGTACACCACATCGCGCGGCTGCAGCACGAACTCGCCGGCCAACAACAGTCCCAGCGGCGAGTCGAGCGATAGTGAATAAATCGTCGGCAAGAGCCCCTCGGCGAAGGGTCTACGAAACACCAGAACCCCCGAGTCGTTGGCGCGCAACCGGTCCAGCCCACCTGCCGCCGTCAAGGCTTCCGTCAGCGTCGTCTTGCCCTGCTGCAAAGCCACCTGCACTTGCTTATCGACCTCGCCCAACACGAAGACCAGATCATTCGACCGATCCGGCACGTGCACGACATCGCCTGCGACGAGCTGCGGATTCATCACCGTGCGCTCGCCTGAAAGCATGCCAGCGAGATCCAGGGGATAGCTGATGCCGCCTCGCGTCAGATAGACGCGCCGACGGCTGGCCTGTTCCGTCAAGCCCCCACGCTCCGCGATCGCCTCCATGACCCCTTTGGGCTTGTCATCCAGTGCGACGACACCGGGGTCACGCACGTCTCCGCTCACCTGAACCCGCTGCGAACGGAAACCCACGACACGCGCGTCCACCTGAGGGTTGTTGATGACGCGCGACAGCTTCTGGGCGATGAACTGGCGCAATTCCAGTGCAGTCATGCCGGCCGCTTTGAATTCGCCGACATAGGGGTAGAACATCAAGCCATCGGCAGACACCAGACGGCCTGCGTTCTGAACGTCCGTCCGATCGCCCAGCGGCGCCGAAAGCTCCGGGTGCTCCCAGACGGTGATCAAGACGATGTCTCCGGGCCCGATCCGATACTCCAACGCACCCTGTCCGGCGGTCACCGCACTGAACATGCCCGGCAGTGGCGGAAGAGTGATCTCGGTCCCCGCCCTGATCTGCGCCAGCGACTGCCCCGTCACCTCGACAACCCGATAGCCGATCAGCTCGCCGCCGGACTGCCCGACGTACTGCGTCGAACCGTCAGGCTGCGTCCGCCGCTCCAGGCTCACCGACTCCGAACCCGGCTTTCCGACGTGCAAACCCGGCAGCACCGAACAGGCCGAACCCAAGAGCACATAAACGCACCCGGTCAAGCGCCAAACTGTCTTCACCCTACCCCTCCCCCCACGATGAACCTGCCGACTCGATGACCTAGTTTACCGGACTTCCAGCGACAATCAGGCGCGCGCACCCGCGCCGGCTTCGAGGAACCATCGATAGGTCTGCTCGATCCCCTCCCGCAGATCAATCCGCGCCCTCCAACCAAGCGCATGCAGCTTGGACACGTCCAGCAACTTGCGCGGCGTGCCGTCCGGCTTGGTCAGATCCTGGACAACCTCCCCCTCATAGCCGACCACCGTCTTCACGATCTCGCCCAGCTCGCGAATCGTTACGTCCTCACCGACACCCACATTCACGAACGCGTCATCGGAGTAGCGCTGCATCAAAAACACGGCAGCCGCCCCCAGATCATCGACGTGCAGGAACTCCCTACGCGGCGTACCCGTGCCCCACATCACCACCTGCGGCTCCTTGCGCAGTTTGGCCTCGTGAAATTTGCGGATCAGTGCCGGCAGCACGTGCGAGTTTTCCAGATTGAAGTTGTCCCCAGGCCCGTAGAGGTTCGTCGGCATCAGCGAGATAGCGTCGAAGCCGTACTGCTGGCGATACGCCTGGCACATCTTGATGCCGGCGATCTTGGCAACCGCATACCACTCGTTGGTGGGTTCCAGCGGGCCCGTCAGCAGGCAGCTCTCCGGCATCGGCTGCGGCGCCAGTTTGGGATAGATGCACGACGAACCCAGGAACTGCAGCTTGCGCGTACCAGCCTTCCAGGCCGCATGGATCACGTTGGTTTGGATCGCTAGGTTGTCCCGGATGAACTCGGCCGGATAGGCGCTGTTGGCGTGGATGCCACCCACCTTCGCCGCCGCGAGGAATACATACTCCGGCCGTTCCTCATGGAAAAAGGATTCCACCGCGGCCTGCGAGGTCAGATCCAGCTCCGCATGGGTGCGAAGGAGCAGGTTGCGATAGCCGCCCTGCTCCAGCGCCCGCACGATCGCCGAGCCCGCGAGCCCACGATGCCCCGCCACATAAATCCGCGCGTGCTTGTTCATGGCCGCCCTATCATCTCGTGCCGTGCCCCAGAGCAAGCCGGTCGTCCGGGTCTGCCGGCGTCGAGTCATCGCCGCAGGCGCGCATCAATACACAGCGCATCGCCAGTCATTCGTGATAGTCGAATGCCTTGAACCCCGCCAACTTCACCAGAC
Organism: Fontimonas sp. SYSU GA230001; assembly: GCF_040066175.1. NCBI lineage: Bacteria > Pseudomonadati > Pseudomonadota > Gammaproteobacteria > Nevskiales > Nevskiaceae > Fontimonas > Fontimonas sp. SYSU GA230001. The sequence continues at coordinate 5,553 of NZ_JBEAAM010000041.1, read as the reverse complement.
TGTCCCGCTTCGCCGACTTCATATCCTCGCTCACCATTTCGCGCACCAGCTCATCGAACGTGGTCCGCGGCGTCCAACCCAGTTTCTCGCGCGCCTTGGTCGGATCGCCCAGAAGCGTCTCGACCTCCGCCGGCCGGAAATAGCGCGGATCGACCGCCACAACGCGCTGGCCCGGCTTCACGCGCAGGTCCGAGCCGGACACGGCCGCGACGACGCCGACCTCGTCCACGCCCTCGCCTTGCCATTCGATGAACATGCCCAGCTCCGCCGCCGCACGCTCGACAAACTGCCGCACCGAATACTGCATCCCAGTGGCGATCACGAAATCGTCAGGCTCTTCCTGCTGCAGCATCAGCCACTGCATCTCCACGTAATCGCGCGCGTGACCCCAGTCCCGCAGCGCATTCATATTGCCCAAATACAGGCAGTCCTGCAGACCCAGCGCGATGCGGGCCATCGCCCGCGTGATCTTGCGCGTGACGAAAGTTTCACCGCGCACCGGCGACTCGTGATTGAACAGAATGCCGTTGCAGGCGTACATCCCGTAGGATTCACGGTAATTCACCGCGATCCAGTAGGCGTACAGCTTGGCCACGCCATACGGCGAGCGCGGATAGAACGGCGTGGTTTCCTTCTGCGGAATCTCCTGCACCTTGCCGTACAGCTCTGACGTCGACGCCTGGTAGAAGCGCGCCTTCTTCGCCAAGCCCAGGATGCGGATTGCCTCCAGCAAGCGCAGCGTACCGATCGCATCACTGTTGGCGGTGTACTCGGGACTTTCGAACGACACCGCCACGTGCGACTGCGCACCGAGGTTGTAAATCTCGTCCGGCTGAACCTGCTGCACGACGCGGATCAGGTTGGTGGAATCGGTGAGGTCGCCATAGTGCAGCACCAGCCGGCGATTCTTCTCGTGCGGATCCTGGTACAGGTGATCGATGCGGTCCGTGTTGAACAGTGAGGCGCGGCGCTTGATGCCGTGGACTTCATAGCCTTTCGCCAAAAGAAGTTCGGCCAGATAGGCTCCGTCCTGTCCGGTGATGCCGGTGATCAATGCGCGTTTCATGCCCTGCTCCCCTCTTTCAACAAATCGAATAACTGCTCTTCAAACCGGCCGAGAATGGCGTCGCGGCTCAAATACTTCTCAGCATACGCCCGCGCATTGACGCCCATCCTCCTCCGCGCTGAGTGATCGGCAGCCATATCCAGCAGAGCATGTGCCAACTCGTCCACATTCTCCGGCTCGACAGTGACCCCGCAGTCGTAACCATGCAGGATGTCATGCAATGCCGTCCCCGGCGAAGCGGTGGCCAATGCCGGGCGACCCGCCGCCAGGATGTTCGCTAGCTTGGACGGCATCACCAAGTCTGCCGCCTCGGCGCGCTGTATGACGAGGTGAATATCACCCGCCGCCAGCATCTCACTCAGACGCTCTGCAGGCTGGACGGAAAGAAACTGCAAGTTGTCGACGCCTGACGCGGCAGCCATGGCTTCCAGGCAGGATCGGTCAGCTCCAGTGCCGACCATGGCAAACCGAAGTCGTTTGTCATCTCGAAGCCTGGCGGCCACCTGCACAACAACCTCCAGGCCCTGCTTTACACCCATACCTCCCGCATAAAGCACGAGTATCTGGTCATCGGTGAGATTGAGTTCTCGGCGAAACGCGTTCTGGCGAGGACCAGGTACAACCCCCGAGACATCGGCCCAATTCGGCACGAGCCATGTTCGCTCCGGATCGCAGCCCTTCTCTACGGCTCGCTTCAACATCGCCGGCGTGATCGTGCTGACCCGCGATGCGCGCGTCAGCAAAAAGTTTTCGATCGCATACAGCAGTCGTCCCAGCACGCCCACACGAAGCATCCTGAGGCGCATGGCAGCGTCGACTTGGAAATCCTGGATGTGGACAACCCAAGGGACGCGCCGGATCAGACCATACAGCCACGGCATTACTGCATCCTGCATCGGCGGGCACACTGCAATAACGACGTCGTACTTGCGCGGCCGCAGCAAAACACTACTCCACCAGAAAAGCGAAGCGATCGAAAATGTGGTCTCCATCATAATTCGCCCAACCGCTGACACACTATTCGGACGAGGCACTGTATGCGCGACGCGCATCACTGAGACGCCACTAGAACTGTCCCGCCTGAAGCCACGCCTCCGATAGTCCTTCCGCACACGCCATTCCGGATAATGCGGCAAGCCCGCTATGGCATCGACAGAATGTCCGCGCCCGGCGAACCAGCCCGCCATCTCTCCGGTGAACTTTCCTGTGGCGGTCAGTTCGGGCGCAAAGTTCAAGGAGACGAACAATACCTTCACGATCAGCGCTCACAGTTGAGAACCGCATGCCGGTCGTCGTCACTCATCTCACGGATAAGTTCATCGAGAACAGCCAACGCCACTTTTCTCTTGCAATCCGCCGCACGCGAAATCTCGCCCCGCACGAGCATGTCCGTCGCTGCTTGTGAAGCCGCGATGACAGCTTGAGAAATCCGCGCGGAGTAGTCCCTCCCGTCAGGGACAAGTGCGCATGGCACACCTGCCATCATGCTCGGGATACACGCCCTAGGCGGCGCAATGATGAAGCATCCGGCGGCCATCGCCTCGAAAAGCACATTTGGCTGCGCCTCTTGAACATATCGCGTTGGGAACAAAAAAACGTCGACTTCACTAAAAAACTTGCTCTTGTTGTCACCGTATACCGCCCCCCGATAGTCCAAGCGATCACCTAGTTCAGATTGCAAGTGTTTAAGTAGCCGCTCTTCTCTTGGTCCGACTGCCTTGCCTCCCAGCAAGAAGATAGAGGCAGGCACCTCTTTCGATAGGCGTAGAAATGTCTCGACAACTACGTCAAAGCCCTTCTCATTCGTCAGATTGCTCAAGAAGCCCACGCGCAATGCACCACTTGCGCGCGCCCTGCTCACTGACACTGCTACGTCGTTGGTTGCTGCGTTGCTCACGACGCGACGGTCCGCCACAGGTCCGTACAGAGCCTCAAATCTGTCCGCCATCTCATTGTCCAAGAAAATGTGCGTTGCTGTCGGCGCAATCTGCCGCACAATAAGCTTCATAGCGAGACTTACTTTCTCGATATGGGAATAGTTCCTATGATGAATATAGATGCGTCCATGCTCCTTGAACGCCACCACATACAGCAACGTGTACCAAATGCCGAATCCGCCGTCGGCAACAATGTACAAAGTTGAGGACGATCGAATCCCCAGAAGATTGCGCAACAGCAATCTCACTCGGCTCACGTGATACATAAGCGTTCGCACGTGCGCGCCGCTGCTCTTGGGTGCGGTATCGAAAAGCCGAACTTGAGCGCCAGCTGCCGATAAAAGGTCTGCAATAATCTTTGTGTTCTTTGCCGCCCCGTAGTAAGGCGGTGGCAGGGCACCAACCACGCTAATGCGAGCCACGTACCACCCTGTCCTTGATAAAATACGCAGCTATTCGCCAAATTACATAAACGAGCACGAACGGCCACAACAAGCCGCCAAGATTCCCCATGTCCCCCCGAACGAATGAGTACACGCTCCAGTACAGAGCAACAAATACAAAACGCTGATACACAGAGTGGATCGCCTTTGCACTTTTCTTGACTAGGTAGCCCCACACAAACGCGAATAACGCGCATGCTATCAACGCTCCGACAAGACCAAATTCGAGCAACATATCTCCGAACCCGGTGACCGTGAGCTCGCTTCGTGTGATCTCCCATCTAGTGGGCGAAAGCGCGTCTGTGAACGAGCCGCTAGGACTAATCGGTTTGCCCGGCCAGAAGCTTCGCGGAATAAGAAGCGATGCTGCAAACAGAAAGCCTTGGAACGGAAAGACAGCAATATCATCCGAGTAGATGTATGCCATCGTAAATGCATCCGCCATCGATACCTCTGCTGTGCTGAAGAACGTACCAACTACCCCCCCCTGTGCCGCAACAAAGTCAACAATAGATCCGTAGCGCCATTGTTCGCGCAAGTAGAAGCGCAGTACCAACAGAATGGCACCCAGTGCCGGAATAGCGACCAAAGTCCAGCTTTGCCTAATACGCCATCCAAGTAGCGCGAACTTCATCCCAGCGATCGCGCTAGCGAACAACACGCTGCTACGCGACCCGCCCAACGTCGCTACTGCGACGGCGCCCGCCAGCACGAGAAAGTCAGAGTGCCTCCATTTTCCAGAAGAGAGCACATATAGGGCCATCGCCGGATTGCACAGAGACTTTACAAGCCATAGCGCCTGATTCTCTCGGTAGAAATTCTGGTGAGTAACGTCGAGCGAAAGGAACGAAACACCTAACGCGAGAGAGCCGAAGGTGACGGCAACTGAGACGACAACGAGCATAGCGCCAACGACCCGCGCCGCCCGAATGCCGCCCCCAACGACCGCTCGGTTAGGCACATGCACTGCGCCAGCAAGTAATATCCCCGCTACGAGGGCAGCTTGAAGCGCGCTGAATACCGCAAAGGCGTACCACACATCGCGGACCGGAATGGAAGCTGACATTTCCGATAACCGAGTTGCCGACTGACCAGCTCCAAGGACCAGAAAGTCAATGTTGTAGAGCAACAGGATCAGCGCAAGAAAGAAGTATGGATGCAGCAGACTCGAAGTGAGGAACGGGACCGCGTTCTTCCGCGACAAGGCAAGGAGGATGCCTATAGGCAAGAGATTCAATAGAAAAAGGCCCCACATTGTCATCTTGGCCCTCTACTCGCGAGACGCAGACTCGACTAGCTGAAGCGCTTTGATGCTGCAGTTCGGTCCGACGGTTACTGCGCCAACCACAACCGCATTCGGATAGATCGTCACGTCTGACTCGATTGTCGGGTATTCACCCTTCTTTTGACCGAGCGTCACGCCTTGATACAGGGTGACACGGTCCCTAATAACTACACCTCGACCAATGACAATCGAGATTGGGTGAGGCAAATTTAATCCTCTACCTATTGATGCTCCATATCCGACATCGATTCCGTACGAATGCACGAGTAAGTTGCGCCAGAATGCATGAGCAACTCGCCCTCCCCTCACCGCCAGACGCACTAGTAATACCGCCCTTAGCGAGGGATTCGCTAGAACGCGGACAAGCAAGCTCGCGAGAGATATGGGCGCTCCGTAATGCTGAGCCGCGTCAGCCCTAAACTCGTCAATTAGCGAACTTGCCATAGTGTTTCGTGATCATTAACAAACCTCAGCCAGTCTCAGCGCGGTCGCGGGATACGGGCGAGTCTGCGCTGCTGCATGGATGAGGCGGGTGAGGATGGACTTCAGATCGAAGCGTCGATTGAAGCGGTACTGTGCTTCGGCGAGGATATCGCGCAGGTCGGCGACTTCGCGCGACGCCGGCTCAAGTCCATGCAGCGGCGCCCGTCTCTGGTGACAGCGTTCTGGCAGCAGGCCGAGCTTCCACTGTGATATGTCACCCATTTACGTAAGGCTCAATAATGGCTCTGTTGAAAAACGAGTGGGTTACCGGGCATGAGGGTTGACCGCGCCGAAGTCGAGTTTGCCGGCGATCAGGAAGATGACGGTTCTGGTCGTGTC
>NZ_JBEAAM010000040.1:0-12234 GCF_040066175.1 Fontimonas sp. SYSU GA230001 | reverse complement strand
ACAACCTGTCATGCATACAAATCGTTCCCACTCATCATGGCCGCCAGCCGGACGGCTCCCATACCGTCCAATCTACCCACTCAAATTTCAAGAGAGGCTCAATGAAAAAGCCGACATTGAGTCGGCTTTTTCATTGAATGGCGGAGAGGGTGGGATTCGAACCCACGGTACCCGTAAAGGTACGCCTGATTTCGAGTCAGGTACATTCAACCACTCTGCCACCTCTCCGGTGGATGATGCGCATTGTGCCCGGCCTTGCACGGCAGCTCAAAGACCGGCGGCAGGCCCGGCAACACGGCCGGGTCGGCCGGTGTGCTAGCGTTGGACGGGCACCCTGGGTCACGCCGGGGGCGCATTCTAAATGAACCCGACCGCTATGCCCATACTGAGCTGGTCTTTCGCGCGCCGGCTGCTGCGCCTCGGGCCGCTGGCGCTGGTGGCCGGCTGGCTGGCGCTGGTTTCGACCTGCTCGCCGCGGGAAACGCTGCTCACCGAAGTGCGCTCGCTGGGCGTGCTGCGGATCGCGACGATCAACAGCCCGACGTCCTACTACATCGGCTCCAACGGCGAACCGACCGGCTTCGAATACGATCTCGCGGCCGGCTTCGCCCGCCACCTGGGCGTGACCCTCGACATCCGTGTCGCCGCCAATCCGCCGGAAGCCGCGCAACTGGTGCTGGCGGGCGAAGCGCACCTGGCCGCCGCCGGGCTGGCCGCGACCGATGCACGCAGGAGCCGCTTCCGCTTCACGCGCCCCTTGCAGAGCGTCGTGCCGCTGCTGGTGTACCGGAAGGGTGCGCGGCGGCCATCCGGCCTCGGCGAGCTGAGCGGAACCTTGCGCGTCGTGGCCGGCAGTGCCCATGCCGAGTTGCTGCACAGGCTGCGCGAGGCGTCGTTCCCGCATCTGCAGTGGGAGGAGACCGCCGAGCAGGAATCGGAAGAACTGCTGCTGGCCGTCTCCGGCGGCGACCTGGACTACACGATCGCCAACTCCAACCTCGTCGCGATCAACCAGCGCTATTACCCGAACCTGGCGACGGCCTTCGCGATCGCCGACGCGCAGCCGCTGGCATGGGCCTTCTCGGCGCAGCGCGACGACAGCCTGCTGCGCGCCGCGGAAAGTTACTTCGACCAGCTCGGCGCTGCCGAGCTGTCGCGCATCCATGACCGCTATTTCGGACACATCGAGCAGGTCGACAGCCTGGGTGCACTGACGCTGGCGACCCATGTCGATACCCGCCTGCCGCGATATCGCGCGGCCTTCGAGAAGGCCGCGGAGGTCACCGGCCTGGACTGGCGGCTGCTGGCGGCGATCGGCTACCAGGAATCGCACTGGGACCCGAACGCGGTCAGCCCCACCGGGGTCCGCGGCATCATGCAGCTGACCGCGGCGACCGCCGAACTGATGTCGCTGAGCAACCGCGAGGATCCCGCGCAGAGCATCCTCGGCGGCTCGCGGTATTTCCGCATGCTGCTGGACAGGCTGCCGCCCGAGATCGTCGAGCCGGACCGCACCTGGCTTGCGCTGATCGCCTACAACATCGGTTACGGGCATCTGCTCGACGTGCGCCAGCTGACCGCGCAGCAGGGGGGCGATCCCAACCGCTGGCTCGACGTGCGCGACCGCCTGCCGCTGCTGACGCAGAGCAAGTGGTACAGCCGCCTGCGCTACGGCTACGCGCGTGGACACGAGGCGCGTACCTATGTCGGTAACGTCCGCACGTACTACGACATGCTGGTGTGGCTGACCGGGGTGCCGGCGCAGCCACCCGCACCTTCCAGCGCCGCTCCCGAGGAACGGCCGCCGCCGAGCAAGGAAACCAGCGATCCGCTGCGGATCGACTCGCCGATCCTGTGATCGCCGCTACTTGATCAACAGCCGCTCGACGACCTGACCATTCCGCAGGTGCCGGTCGATGATCTCGTCGATGTCCTCCTCATCGACGTAGGTGTACCAGACCGCTTCGGGGTACACGACGACGCACGGGCCCTGCTCGCAACGGTCCAGACAGCCAGCCTGGTTGATGCGCACCTGGCCCGGCCCGCTCAGCCCGAGCTGCTTCACCCGCTGCTTGGCGTAGTCGCGCACCCGCGTCGCGCCCTTGTCGTTGCAGCAGGTGCGGTCACCCGGCGGGCGCTGGTTGCAGCAGAAGAAGACGTGATGACGGTAGTAGCTCATGACTGGCCGAAAGCATAGGAGAGACTGACCGCCGTATAGGTGTCGGTCTTCTTCGTTCCCGCCGGCACCGTCGTGTTGTGCTTGACCGTGTAGGACAGGCCCGCGAACAGGTTGCCGACGATCGACAGCTTGAGTTCGGACACCGACTCGCCGTAGGTGTTCGACTCGCCGGACTCGACCTTCAGCACCTGCAGGAACTGGCTCGTCTGCGACAGCGTGTAGCCGTACTTGCCGAGTCCGCGCACGATGAAGTCATTGCTGCGCTCACCGGTCAGGTTTTCCTTGGACTGCCGCGCACCCGCGCCGACTTCCAGATCCAGCAGGTGCTGCGGCCCGGTGAGGACGTGACGCCCGTAGCCGATGGTCTCGGAGAGCCGCTCGCGGATACCGGCGAACAGGTCTTTTTCCCAGTCGATCGCGGCGAAGGCATAGTCCTGCTCCGACAGGTTCCAGTCGAGCTTGTCGGACAGCCCGTAGCGCTCCGCGGTCGCGCCCTGCGCATCGGCCGAGTACACGCCCAGGCCCTGGAAGCCGTTCTTCCAGGCTGCGGTCGTGTAGTCGATCCCGACCTTGCCATTGAGGGACTTCGTACTGGTGTTGCCGGCCGTCGCCAGGTAGCCGACGGCGACCTCGCCCGACCACTGCGCCTGGGCCGGCATCGCGAGGCCGCACAGCAGCAGACCCACACTTGGATTGCGCATCGAATCTCCGGAGGACCGGCATGGAACGTCGCGGCTTATTATAGGAGTCAATGACTTCACCCCCGATCGCGCCGCCATCCGCCTTTCCGCTCGACGCGGCCGATCTGTGCGTCAAGTGCGGCCTGTGTCTGCCGCACTGCCCGACTTACGGCGAGACGCGGCACGAAGCGGATTCGCCGCGTGGGCGCATCGCGCTGATGCAGGGCCTCGCCAGCGGCGCGATCGCGGACTCGTCCGCACTGCACAGGCATCTCGACGGCTGCCTGGCCTGCCGCGCCTGCGAACGCGTGTGCCCGGCCAAGGTTCCGTACGGGCAACTGATCGACGCGGGCCGCGCGCTGCTGGCGCTGCACCAGCCCTCGCGCACGCGCGCCACGCGCATGCTCGACCGCCTGCTGTCGTCGGACATCGCGCTACGGGCACTCGCTGCCCTGCTCTGGCTGTACCGCGCGACCGGGCTGCAGCGCCTGGTGCGCGCGTCGCGCCTGCTCGGCCGCGGCCGGCTGGCGCGGCTCGAATCGCTGATTCCGGCGCGGCGCCGCCCGGCAGCGGCGCGCAGCGCGCCGGCGCCGGCAGCGGCCGGCGAGACCATCAGCCTGTTCAGCGGCTGCGTCGGCCGCCTGCTCGACGACGACGCGCTGCGCGCGACACAGGTGCTGTTCGAACGCTTCGGCTGTCGCGTGTCGCGTCCCGCAGGGCAGACCTGCTGCGGCGCGATCGCCGAGCACGGCGGACTGCCAGCCGCCGCCGCTGCGCACGCCGACCGCAACCTGCGCGCCTTCGCAGCGGCCACGACCGTCGTGCATGTGGCCAGCGGCTGCGGCGCGACGCTGATCGACTACCCGCGGCTCGCCTCCGATCCGCAGCGGGGTGCGACCTTCGCCGGCCGAGTCGAGGAGGCCTGCTCGGCCCTGCTTCGACGCTGGCCGCGACAGCTGGCGCTGCGGCCACTGCCGGCGCGCGTCGCCGTGCACCTGCCGTGCACGCACCGCAACGTGCTCGGCCACGGCGGCGACGTGACGGCCCTGCTGCGCAAGATCCCGGGCATCGATCTGGTCGAGCTGGACGTCGCACAGCGCTGCTGCGGCGCCGCCGGAACCCATTTCATCACGCAGCCGGAAATGGCCGACCGGCTGCTGGCGCCCAAGCTGCGCAATGCGGAGCAGCTGCGCGTCGACTACATCGTCAGCACCAACATCGGCTGCTCGCTGCACCTGGCCGGCGGCCTGCAACGCCACGGCCGGCGCGCCCCCGAAGTGCTGCATCCCGCGGTGCTGCTCGCGCGTCAGCTCGCCGGCTGAAGCGGGGCATCGGCCGCCGGCAGCCGCCCCAGTCGGGCCTCGAGACGCAACAGGATCAGTTGCGCCATCTCGGTCTGGATGAACTCGCGCAGCCGTGCTTCCTCGGCCTCTTTGGCCAGGACCTGTTCCGGCTGGAAGCTGTAGTCACGCATCAGCCGCAGATCGCCGGGTTCGATCAGCGGCTTGCCGCCACCGATCACCTCGTAATGCACGCTGGTCACGAGACGGAATTCCAGCGCCTTGCCGTCCAGACCGATCGACAGCACCTCACGCGTCTCGGTGAGCTCGCTCAGGCGGATCACCGTCGCCTCCGCGCTGCGGCTGCTCAGCACGTCGGCGCCGCGACGCTGCAGACCGGCGCGCAGGGCCGCCTCCAGCGGCGGCTGCAGCACGCGATACGGCGCGATGACCTCGATGTACACGTTCTGCAGCGCCGGCGGCAGCGGCCGTGTGCCGGCGAGATGGAAGCCGCAGGCGCTCAGGCCCAGCGCGACGATGGCGAGCAGCGCGCGCACGTCAGACCACGAAGTTCACGAGCTTGCCCGGGTGAGCCGGGAACAGTGCGAATGCCGTGAATGGCATTCGCACCCGGCGAACGGGCGGCCACGGATGGCCGCCCGGGGGGCTGTCACACTCAAGCGGTCGCGCCATGGATGGCATCACTAAACCACGAAATTCACGAGCTTGCCCGGAACAACCACCTGCTTCTTGATCGGCTGGCCGGCGATGAAACGCCGCACGTTCTCGTCGGCCAGCGCGATCTGCGCGATCTCGTCCTTGCTCGCACCGACCGCGACCTCGATGTTCGCGCGCAGCTTGCCGTTGACCTGGACCACGATCGCCAGACTGTCCTTGGCCAGTGCCGACTCGTCCACGACCGGCCAGCGTTGATCGAGCAGGTCGTCGCGGCCGCGCAGGCCCTGCCAGAGCGCGTGGCAGATGTGCGGCACGATCGGCTGCAGCATCAGCGTAACCGCCTCCCACGCCTCCTGCAGCACCGCCCTGCCCTGTGGCGTCGCGTCGTCGAAGCGGCCGATCTCGTTGATCAGCTCCATGATCGCGGCGATCGCGGTGTTGAAGGTCTTGCGCCGGCCGAAGTCGTCGCTGACCTTGGCGACGGTCTCGTGCAGCTTGCGCCGCAGCGCCTTCTGCTCCGCGTTCAGAGCCGCCTTGTCGAGCGCCGGCGCCGGACCGACGGCGACGTGCTGCTGCACGCCGCGCCACAGACGGCGCAGGAAGCGCGAGGCGCCATCGACGCCATCGTCGCGCCAGTCGAGCGAAGCGTCCGGCGGTGCCGCGAACATCGCGAACAGGCGCACGGTGTCGGCGCCGTAGGCGTCGATCAGCGCCTGCGGATCGACGCCATTGTTCTTCGACTTCGACATCTTCTCGACGCCGCCGATCGTCACCGGCCCGCCGTCGCTGCGCAGCCTCGCGCGCAGCGGCTGGCCCTTGGCGTCCAGCTCCAGGTCCACGTCGGCCGGGTTGATCCAGACCTTCTTGCCGTCGGCGGATTCGCGGTAGTAAGTCTCCTTGACGACCATGCCCTGCGTCAGCAGGTGGGTGAACGGTTCGTCGCTGGCCACCATGCCTTCGTCGCGCATCAGCTTGTGGAAAAAGCGCGCGTACAGCAGGTGCAGGATCGCGTGCTCGATCCCGCCGATGTACTGATCGACCGGCAGCCAGTAGTCGGCGCGGGCGTCGAGCATCTGCGTGTCGTTGTCCGGGCAGGCATAACGCGCGAAGTACCAGCTCGACTCCATGAAGGTGTCGAAGGTGTCGGTCTCGCGCTCGGCGGGGCCGCCGCACGACGGGCACGTCGTCTTGCGCCACGCCGGATCGGCCTTGATCGGCGATTTCACCCCGGTGAACTCGACATCCTCCGGCAGCACGACCGGCAGCTGGTCCTCGGGCACCGGCACGGCGTCGCACTTCGCGCAGTAGATCACCGGGATCGGGCAGCCCCAGTAGCGCTGGCGCGACACGCCCCAGTCGCGCAGGCGGAAGTTGACGCGGCGGCGGCCCGTGCCCGAGCGCTCGAAACGCGCGGCGATCGCGTCGAAGGCCTGCGCATGGTTCAGGCCGTCGTACTCGCCCGAATGCACCAGCCGCATCTGCGGATGCACCTTGTCGGCGTACCAGTCCTGCCAGCGGTCGGCGTCGTAAGTCTCGCCGTCGATCGCGATGACCTGTTTGATGGGCAGGCCGTACTTGTGCGCGAACGCGAAATCGCGCTCGTCGTGGCCCGGCACCGCCATCACCGCGCCGGTGCCGTAGCCCATCAGGACGAAGTTCGCGGCCCACACCGGCACCTTCTCGCCGGTGATCGGATGGATCGCGTGGATGCCCAGCGGCATGCCCTTCTTCTCGGCCGTCTCCAGCTCGGCCTCGGCGACGCCGCTGCGCACGGCGTCCTTGAGGAAAGCCGCCAGCTGCGGATCGCGCGCCGCCGCCTTCACGGCGAGCGGATGCTCGGCGGCGACCGCCATGTAGGTCACGCCCATCAGCGTATCGGGCCGCGTCGTATAGACGGTCAACGGCTCGGACTCGCCCTCGACCTCGAACTGCAGCTCCAGTCCCTCGGACCGGCCGATCCAGTTGCGCTGCATGGTCTTGACCGCCTCCGGCCAGCCCGGCAGGCGGTCGAGATCGTCGAGCAGCTCCTGCGCATACGCGGTGATCTTGAGGAACCACTGCGGGATCTCCTTGCGCTCGACCAGCGCACCCGAGCGCCAGCCGCGGCCATCGACGACCTGCTCGTTGGCGAGCACGGTCTGATCGACCGGGTCCCAGTTCACGACCGCGTTGCGGCGATAGACCAGACCCTTCTTCATCAGCCGCGTGAACAGCAGCTGCTCCCAGCGGTAATACTCGGGACGGCAGGTGTCGAGCCGGCGCGACCAGTCGTAGGCGAAGCCCAGGCGCTGCAGCTGGCCGACCATGTAGTCCATGTTGGCGTAGGTCCACTTCGCCGGCTGCGTGTGGTGGGCGATCGCCGCGTTCTCGGCCGGCAGGCCGAAGGCGTCGAAGCCCATCGGCTGCAGCACGTTCTTGCCGAGCATGCGCTGGTAGCGGGCGATGACGTCGCCGATCGTGTAGTTGCGCACGTGCCCCATGTGCAGCTTGCCGCTGGGGTACGGAAACATCGACAGGCAGTAGAACTTCTCGCGCGCCGGATCTTCCTTGACCTCGAAGGACTTGTTGCGCGCCCAGAACGCCTGGGCGATCCGCTCGGTCTCGGCCGGGGAGTACTGCTCGTGCATGGAATGTCGTCGGTGGATTCGGGTGGAAACGGCAGAACGTCGCGCGTCCGCCCGGGCGCACTCAGGCCGTGCGCGCAGTCAAAAACTCGGTACCGGACGTCCATGGGTGCCGCAGACGCGGCGCAGAGTGTAGCGCAAGCACCCGGCCGCGGACCGCGTGCAGCGAATCTGCCGCCCGCACGCCTAACCCCTCGGCAGTGCCCGGTTCAGGAGACGTCCCGCCGCCAGCAGCTGCTCGCGCAGCAGTGCCCAGTTCTCCGCCCGGCGCTGCGTCGCCACGCAGCGCCGCAGCCGCGCCTGCTTGACGTCGTCGAGCGCGGCGCCGATGGCGCCGAGCAATGCGTCCTCGACGTTGTACACGTAGCCGCCCCGCACGCACACCGGCACGACCCGGTCCGCGGGCACGGCGAGGTCGGCAGCGACCGCGGCCACCGCGCCGGCGATCGACCGCGCCTTCGCGCGGGTCGCGTCGCCGAGGTCGTAGGGAGGCGACCACTCGCGCGCAGGCGGCAGGCGGTCGATCTGCGTGAGCGCCACGAACAGCGGCGGCAGGCCGCGCGTCCGCGCCAGCTCGCTGCGCCGCAGCGTCTGCAGCAGCTCATGCTCCACCGACCGGTCCGCCCGCGGCGCAGCGACGACGACGAGCAGCGCATCGGCCCGCTCAAGTTCGCGCAACACGTCGTCGATTCCGAACGCCGCACTGTCACAGCCCGGCGTATCGACGACCAGCGCGGCCGGCCAGCCATCGCGCTCCAGCACATACGGACGGACCGAACCGGTGATGCCATGCACGTCGGTCGCGGCCAGCGGCGTGTCGAACAGCGCGTTGATCAGGCTCGACTTGCCGGCACCACTGCGACCGACCAGCAGCAGCCGCAGCGGCTCGGCCTGCGCCGCCTCGCGCATCGCCTGGTCGATCTCGCGCGCGGTCGCGGCCGTCGGCCGCGCCTCGGGCGCGCTCAGCACCGCCTGGCCGCTGTACAGCGCGATGGCGTGATAGCCGACCTTGCGGACCCATTGCCGCAGCAGCCAGACCTGCAGCGTCTCCTTGGCGGCGTTGAACGCACGGTTGCGCAGCGCTCCGGTCAGCTCGGTGGCGACGGCGCCGAGCGGATTGACGATCAGCCGCCCCGCCCGGTACAGGTCGTAGACCTGTTCGTAGATTTCGTACAGCGACTGCACCCGTCCCAGGTCGGCGAGCTTGAGGCGATGCGCGAACGGGATCACGCCGAGCACCTCGGTGCGCAGATCGTGGCTCGCGGCCTCGATGATTAGCAGCGCATGCGGCAGCGTCACCTCCGCCATCGGATGGAGCGCGTCGGGATGGAAGTGGCGGGCGACGTCGGCGATGACGTCGCGCGCCAGCGTGTAGATGCCGCTGGCCTCGGCGGGCCAGTCGGACGCCCGCAGGTTCTCCGCGCGGGCGTCGATCAAGGCCCAGGCGCCCTGGGTGCTCGCCGCCCACGCCGGATCGGCCGCCTGGCGCGGCAGCGTCGCCGCGACGCGCTGACGCCCGCGGTGCAGCAGCAGCCACGCCGCGATGCCGCACACCAAGAGCGTGACGACCCAGGCCAGCGCCAAGCCGCTGCGCCACAGGGCGACGGCGCCGGCGACGACCAGCAAGGCCACCGGCAGAACCGCCACCGCGTAAGGCCACAGCAGCGGCGCCCACTGGCGCCAGGCCTGCCGCTGTCGGGTTTCAGGGCTGTCCACGCAACCGGCCCTCGATCAGCGCACGGCCGGCGCGCAGCTCTTCGGCATAGATCTCGCGCAGACGTTCCGGCGCCAGGTGCCGTCCGAGACTCTTCGCCTCGAAGTAGCGGGCGGCGGCCCAGCCGAGCGCATAGGTGGTCGCCCCGGCCTGCACGCCACCCCAGACCGCGCCGATGCTCTGCCCCAGCACCGGCACCAGCTTGAGCAGGCTGCGCCCGAGCAGGCGCAGCGCCAGCCCGCCGGCCACACCCGCACCGAGCAGGCCGAGGAACTCGCGCGTGGTCTTGAGATCGAACACCTGTCCGGCCTGCACGGCCAGAACGTGCAGCAGCTTCGCCTGGATCGCGGCGACGGCAACGATATCGACGACCGGCAGCGCGCCGCCCCCCATCGCCGCGACGGTGTGGTAGAGGATCTGCGCGCGCGCCGCCTGCGCGTAGCCCGATCCGGCTTCACCGCTCCTGCGCAGCACCGCGGCGAGTCCCTGCGGCAGCACCGCCTCGATCGCGTCCCACAGTGCCGGCAGACCGTAGTTGCGGTCACCGTATCCATCTTCCGGCTGCGTCAGGTCGATCGGCACCCAGTGCACGGCGCCGGCCCCGGGCAGCCGGCCCAGGCGTTCACGCTGGGCTTCGAGCGCCCGCAGCAGTTCGGGGCGCGCGGCGCGGATCGCGTCCGCGTCACCGGCGAACGGATAGGGCTGCAGATGATCCTGTCCGGGTTCGTACAGGTCGTGCAGCCCGGTCTGCGCGACGACGATGGCCCAGTCGCCGTGCCGCTTGCGCACCTCGCGCAGCACGTCGAACACCGCGTCCTGCTGCGGATCGGCGGCGCGGCACACCGCGACGATCAGGTGCGCCTGGCTGGCGCAGGCGGCGATGTCCTCGGCGGGATCGTAGGCGACCTCGCCGAGCCCGCGCGTGTCGAGAAAGCGGATCACCGGCACCTCGGCCGGACAGTCGAAGATCATCGCGGTGCGCGTGCACGGCGCATACCCGGTGCCAACCAGCGCACGTGGATGTCCGGTCAATGCACTGATGATCGAGGTCTTGCCCGACTGGGTCTTGCCGAGGAGCCAGATTACGGGCACCGGCCGCTCGCGGGACGCGAGCGCCGAGCGCAGCACGGCTTCGCCGCGATGCGGATCGAGCAGCGCACGCCTGAGTGCCGTCAGGTAACGCCGCAGTGGACCGGCTCCGGCTTCCTCCACACCTGTCTCCTCGTGCGTACGCGTCGGGCGCAGCTTAACGTGCCGTCGCGCCGTGCCGCCGGCGGACGCCATCCAGACGTGGATCATCGGTGCCCGCACCGGGCCGCCGCGCTGACCCAGGTCAGCCCGGCGCCGGCGCACGGTTTGTCGTGCAGCGCCACACTTGAGAAGATCGCGCCACCGGCAACGCCGCCGGATCCCGGGAGTCCGAGTTGCGCGAAACGTCGTCCCGCGAGGAACCGCCCGCGATCGGCGGGCTGACCTACCCCTGCGGCGAGGTGCCCGCGCCCGGAACGGCCGTGCCGGTCGCGCCGGGCGTTCTGTGGCTGCGCATGCCGCTGCCGTTCAGTCTCGACCACATCAACCTGTGGGCGCTGGAAGACGGCGCCGGCTGGACCGTCGTGGACACCGGCTTGCAGACGGCCGAGACCCAGGCGTCCTGGGAACGCCTGCTCGCCGGTTCGCTGCTCGGCCGGCCGGTGACGCGCGTGATCGGCACGCACATGCACCCGGATCATGTCGGCATGGCGGGCTGGCTCACGGAGCGCTTCGACTGCCGGCTGTGGATCACGCGCCTGGAGTACCTCACCTGCCGCACGCTGGTCGCGGACACCGGACGTCCGGCTCCCGAGGCCGGCGTGCGCTTCTACCGCGCCGCCGGCTGGTCCGACGAACAGCTGGAACAGTACCGCGCGCGCTTCGGTGCCTTCGGCCAGGGCATCCACCGCCTGCCGGACAGTTTCCGCCGCCTCACGGACGGCGAGGTGCTGGACATCGGCGCGCAGCACTGGCAGGTGATCGTCGGCCGCGGGCATTCCCCGGAACACGCCTGCCTGTACTGCCCGGCGCTGGGCCTGCTGATCTCCGGTGACCAGGTGCTGCCCAGGATCAGCTCGAACGTGTCGGTGTTTCCGACCGAACCGGACGCCGACCCGCTCGCCGACTGGCTGGAGTCTCTGCAGCGCCTGCGCGCGACCGTCCCCGACTCGGTCCTGGTGCTGCCGGCGCACAACGAACCGTTCCGCGGCCTGCACGCACGGCTCGACGCGCTGCACGGCGCCCACGCGCGCAGCCTCGCCCGCCTGCAGGATGCATTGACGACGCCGTGCCGCGCGATCGACCTGCTCGGGCTGATGTTCCGCCGGCCCCTGCGTGGCGCGCACTACTCGATGGCCACCGGCGAGTGCATCGCGCACCTGAACTGGCTGCTGCGGCGCGAGCGCATCCGCGTGACGCGCGACGCCGCCGGCGTGGACTGGTACCGGACCGTCGCCGGGCCGGATTGACTCCGGCCCCGGCTCCTTAAGCGGCCCGGGGGATCGAGGTCCTTGCGGCCGCGGTACGGATGCGCGCGATCAGCGCGCGGCGGCGCTCGCCCTCCCGCTCGCCGGTCGCGGCCTCGTCCACCGCGATCGAGCGCGCATCCTCGTAGATCTGCGCGGCCAGCGCGGTCGCCGGCGTGCCCAGTTCCGGCAGCAGCTCGGCGCGCACCATCACCTCGAATGGCTTGCCCATCGGCTCGACGACCGTCGCGGCGGGGCTGTCGCGCACCCCGTCGAGCACGGCGCAACGCATCCCGCGGCGCGCCAGGCAGGCTTCCCAGTAGGCGTGCAGTCCCGCGACCAGGCGTTCCGCCGACGCGTCACCTCGGGACAGCACCGGGAGCACCTCGGCGAGGACTTCCTGGAGAAAACGGCGATGCAACTGCAAAGCCTCGTCGATCGACAATCGTGCGGGATTCATGCCTGCCTCCGGACAGCCTGTGGGCATCGGGATAGGGGACGCCGAGGATACCCTCAGCGTTCCCCTCCCACACCACCGGACATGCGGGTCCGCATCCGGCGGTTCGAGCGGTTGAGGTTACGCG
>NZ_JBEAAM010000039.1:0-20901 GCF_040066175.1 Fontimonas sp. SYSU GA230001 | reverse complement strand
CAGTTGTTCCTTTCCATCAGCAAAGCCCAGCGTCCCGCCGCCTGACAGCCCCTCACTCAGATCCGCCCTTCAGGCTCATCTCTGGATTGGAAAGGACTCTGGCGGGCGGCCGGCCGCAGGTCAGGACAGCCGGCGGATGTGCGCGCCGAGCTGGCCGAACTTGGCCTCGATGCGTTCGTAGCCGCGATCCAGATGGTAGATGCGGTCGATCAGCGTCTCGCCTTCGGCGGTCAGCGCGGCAGCGACCAGCGCCGCGGACGCGCGCAGGTCGGTCGCCATCACCGGCGCGCCGGTCAGGCGCTCGCGGCCGGTGACGATCGCGGTATGGCCTTCGAGCTTGATCTCGGCCCCCATGCGCTGCAGCTCCAGCGCGTGCTGGAAGCGGTTCTCGAAGATCGTCTCGGTGATCACGCCGGTGCCCTGCGCGACGCAGTCCAGCGCCATCAGCTGCGCCTGCATGTCGGTCGGGAATCCCGGGTGCGGCATCGTGTGCACGTTCACCGCCTTCGGCCGCTGACCGAGCATGTCGAGTTCGATGAAATCCTCGCCGGTGCGCACCTGCGCGCCGGCCTGCTGCAGCTTGACCAGGACCGCATCGAGCAGGTTCGGATCGGTGTGGGTGACGCGCACCTGGCCGCGCGTCATCGCCGCGGCGACGAGAAAGGTGCCGGTCTCGATGCGGTCCGGCAGCACCGTGTGCTCGGCGGCGCGCAGCCTGTCCACACCCTCGACGACGATGGTCGTCGTGCCGGCGCCGCGGATCTTCGCGCCCATCGCGCTCAGGCAGCGCGCCAGATCGACGACCTCGGGCTCGCGTGCGGCGTTTTCCAGGACCGTCGTGCCGTCGGCGAGCACCGCCGCCATCATCAGGTTCTCGGTGCCGGTCACCGTCACCGTGTCGAAGACGATGCGCGCACCGCGCAGGCGCTCGGCCCGGGCGTGGACGAAGCCACCCTCGACCGTGATCTGCGCGCCCATCGCCTGCAGGCCCATCAGATGCAGGTTCACCGGGCGCGCGCCGATCGCGCAGCCGCCGGGCAGCGAGACGTGCGCCTCGCCGCGGCGCGCGAGGAGCGGGCCGAGCACCAGGATCGACGCACGCATCGTGCGCACCAGCTCGTAGGGCGCGATGTGGGTGCGGATCGGGCCGGCGTTGACCTGCACTCTTGCGCCGTCCTGCTTGACCTCGACGCCCATCTGCGCGAGCAGCTTGAGCGTGGTCCTGACGTCCTGCAGCTGCGGCACGTTGGCCAGCGACAGCACGTCGTCCGAGAGGATCGACGCGCACAGGATCGGCAGCGCGGCGTTCTTGGCGCCGGACGCGCGCACCTCGCCGGCCAGGCGGGTGCCACCCTCGATCAGGAGCTTGTCCATCAGGCGGCCCGGGTTTTCAGGCGCAGCGCGTGGATCTCGCGGCCCATGCGTTCGCCCAGCGTCGCATAGACCATGCGGTGCTGCGCCAGCACCGGCTTGCCGGCGAAGTCTGCGCAGATCACCTCGGCCTCAAAGTGCTGGCCGTCGTCGCCGACGACGTGGACGATCGCGCCGGGCAGTCCGGCTTCGATCAGCAACTGGATCTGTTCCTTGGTCATCATCCCTACTTCTTCAGCTTGTAGCCCGTGACCAGCATCCACAGGCAGACGGCCGAGGATACGGCCAGAAATCCTGCGCACCACAGCAGGCTCTGTGCGATCGACACGTCGGCATGGCCGAAAAAGCCGTAGCGGAAGCCGTCGATCATGTAGAAGAACGGGTTCAGATGACTGGCCCGGTACCACAGCGGCGGCAGCGCGTGCACCGAATAGAACACGCCGGACAGGAACGACAGCGGCATCACGAAGAAATTGGTGAAGGCCGCGATGTGATCGAACTTCTCGGCGAGGATGCCGGCGATCAGGCCGGTGACGGCCAGCCCGGCACCGGCGAGCGTGAAGATCGCCAGCATCGCCAGCGGCGCCTCCAGCCGCAGCGTCACGAACGGCGCAGTCGCCGCCAGCATCACCACCGCCACCAGCGCGACGCGCACCAGCGCCGCGATGACGTAGGCGCCGAACCACTGCAGCGGTCCGAGCGGCGCCATCTGCAGGAACACGATGTTGCCCATGACCTTGGACTGGATGATGCTCGACGAGGTGTTGGCGAAGGCGTTCTGGATCACCGCCATCATCACCAGCCCCGGCACCAGGAACTCGGTGTAACTGATCCCCTCGTAGGCCGACGCGCGGTCCTTCATCGCCTGCGCGAACACCAGCAGGTACAGCAGCGTCGTGATCACCGGCGCGGTCACGGTCTGGCCGAGCACGGCCCAGAAGCGCATCACTTCCTTCTTCAGCAGCGTGAAGAACGAGATCTGGTCCGGGGACATACTCACGCCACGCTCCGTTGCACCGGCGCGCGGTCGCGGGTCAGGTCGATGAAGATGTCTTCCAGATCCGGCTCGCGCGTGTGCACGTCCTCGATGCCGATGCCGGCGGCGCGCAGTGCGGCGAACACGCTGCCGATGGGGTGTCTGGCGGTTTCGAGCTTGAGTTCGACGCTGCCGTTGACCTCGCCGGACACCAGCGGCCGCAGTGACTCAGGCAGCTGCGCGCCGTCGGCGAGCTTGAGGCGCAGGAAGCGGAACGGGTGCCGGGACAGCAGCTGCTGCGTGGTCTCGATCACCTGCAGCGCACCGTGGTCGAGGATGGCGATGCGCCCGCACAGTTCCTGCGCCTCCTCCAGATAGTGCGTGGTCAGCACCACGGTCGTCCCCTGGCGGTGCAGCTCGGTCATGAACTTCCACAGCGTGCGCCGCAGCTCGACATCGACGCCCGCGGTCGGCTCGTCGAGGATCACCACCGGCGGCCGGTGCACCAGCGCCTGCGCGATCAGCACGCGCCGCTTCATGCCGCCGGACAGCGCGCGCATCGATGCGCCGGCCTTGGCCGACAGGTCGAGCCGCTCCAGCATCTCGTCGATCCACGGCCAGGACTCGCGCCCGCAGCCGTAGTAGCCGGCCTGAATCCGCAGCATGTCGCGCACCGTAAAGAACGGGTCGAACACCAGTTCCTGTGGCACCACGCCGAGCCGGCGGCGCGCCTCGCGGAACTGGGTCACGGTGTCGTAGCCCATGACCGTCACGCGCCCGGCGTCCATGCGCAGGAGACCGGCGATGAGGTTGATCAGCGTGGATTTGCCGGCACCGTTGGGACCCAGCAGGCCGAAGAACTCGCCCTGCAGGATCGAAAAATCGATGCCGTCGAGCGCGGTGACCTTGCCGTAGGTTTTGCGGACACCGGCGATGGCGATGGCCGTTTGCATAGGGCGCGGATTATAGAGCCTCGCGCCCCGGCCCCGATACGAAAGGAGAAACGCGGGTGGAAAAGGAGCATCGCTGCGTGCTGGTCTGGTTCCGCCGGGATCTGCGCCTGACCGACAACCCGGCGCTGACCGCGGCGCTCGCCTCCGCCGCGACGGTCGTGCCGGTCTATGTCCACGATGCAGACGCGGACGGCGCATGGGCGCCCGGCGCGGCCAGCCGCGCCTGGCTGCACCACAGCCTCAAGGCGCTGGACGGCGAACTGCAGGGGCGCGGCGCCCGGCTGGTGATCCGCCGTGGCGCGACCCGGGAGGTCCTGCCGGCCCTGGTGAGCGAGGCGGGGGCCACCGCGGTGTTCTGGAACCGCCTGTACGAACCCGCCCGGATCGCCGGCGACCGCGACATCGCGCAGACCCTCCGACGATCGGGCATCGCGACCGCCAGTTTCAATGCCGCGCTGTGGGCCGAGCCATCGACACTCGGGACCGCGTCCGGCACCCCGTACCGGGTGTTCACGCCGTTCTGGCGCGCGCTGTCGGCCGTCCTGCCGGGTCCGACGGTCGAGTCGGCGCCGGAACAGATACCGACGCGCGCACTGCCGAGCGACGCCCTCGACAGCCTGGGCCTGCAGCCGCGCATCGGCTGGGATCTGGGCTTCTGGCGGCACTGGCAGCCGGGCGAAACCGGCGCGATCACGCGCCTGCAGACCTTCCTCGACACCGGACTGCGCGGCTACCGCGAGCGGCGCGACCGGCCGGCGGACGCCGGCATCTCGCGCCTGTCGCCGCACCTGCATTTCGGCGAGATCGGCCCGCGTCAGATCCTCGCCGTCATCCGCGGCGCGCAGGCCGGTGACCAGGTCCCCGAGGCCGATGCGGAACACTTCCTCCGCGAACTGGGCTGGCGCGAGTTCGCACACCACCTGCTGTTCCACTACCCGCAGACGCCGACGCAGCCGCTGGACCCGGCCTTCGCGCAGTTCCCGTGGCGCAAGTCGCGCGACTATGCCGACGACCTGCGCGCCTGGCAGCGCGGCGAAACCGGCGTGCCACTGGTCGATGCCGGCATGCGCGAGCTGTGGGCGACGGGCTGGATGCACAACCGCGTGCGCATGGTGGCGGCATCGTTCCTGACCAAGAACCTGCTGATTCCCTGGCAGGAGGGTGCGCGCTGGTTCTGGGACGCCCTGGTCGATGCCGATCTGGCCAACAACACCCTCGGCTGGCAGTGGGTCGCCGGCTGTGGCGCCGATGCCGCGCCCTACTTCCGCATCTTCAATCCGCTGCTGCAGGCGCGGAAGTTCGATCCCGGCGGCGACTACGTCCGCCGCTGGGCGCCCGACGCCGGACGCGGCGTTGTCGATCCCGTCGCCGACCTCGCCGCCACCCGTCAGCGTGCCCTCGATGCCTACGCACAGACGCGCCGCCGCTGAACCCGCCCGATCAGGGACGGCCTGCTAAGATGCCGGCCCTTTCGGCCACCCCCCACTGCCATGCTGCTGTCCTTCGCCGCGGTCGCCGTCGGTCTGGTTCTGCTGGTCTGGTCCGCGGACCGCTTCATTCTCGGTTCCGCCGGCCTGGCCCGTGCCGCAGGCATCTCGCCGCTGGTCGTCGGCATGGTCATCGTCGGCTTCGGCACCTCGGCACCCGAACTGGCTGTGTCGACGCTCGCGGCGCTGCAGGGCAGCAGCGGCATCGCGATCGGCAACGTCGTCGGTTCCAACATCGCCAACGTCGCGCTGATCGTGGGCCTGTGCGCCGTCATCAAGGCGATGGACGTCCAGTCCGGCATCCTGCGCCGCGAACTGCCGATGGTGCTGGCCGTCAGCCTGCTGCTGTTCGTGCTGCTGCTGGACGGTTCGCTGGACCGCATCGACGGCCTGGTCCTGTCGGCGGGTTTCATCGCGTTCCTGGTCTGGAGCATCCGCACGGCCAAGCGCGACGGCAGCGATCCCATGGCGGTCGAGGCCGTCGAGGAACTGCCGCCGCAGATCGCCACCGGTCCGGCGCTGATGTGGATCGTCATCGGCCTGGCCGTGCTGATCGGCGCCTCGCAGCTGCTGGTCTGGGGCGCGGTGAACCTCGCCAAGGCCGCGGGCGTTTCGGACCTGATCATCGGCCTGACCGTCGTCGCCATCGGCACCAGCCTGCCGGAACTCGCCGCCAGCGTCACCGGCACGCTCAAGGGCGAACACGACATCGCCATCGGCAACATTCTCGGCTCCAACCTGTTCAACATCCTGTGCATCCTGATCGCGCCGGCGCTGATCGCGCCGGGCGCACTGCCCGATGCGATGCTGCTGTGGCGTGACCTGCCGGTGATGATCGGCGTCGCGCTGATGCTGTACGCCGCCGCGTCGGGCCTGCGCGGCCATCCGCTCAAGGTGGAGCGCATCGACGGCGTGCTGCTGCTCGCGGTCTATGTGAGCTACACGCTTATACTCGTGCAGACTGCCAAGACCGCCTGACCATGGACGCCGACAAGCTCAAGGCCCTGGGCCGCCGCGCGCTGGAGATCGAGCGCGATGCCGTGTCCGCGCTGCTCGAGCGCGTGGACGACAGCTTCGCGCGCGCCTGCCGGATCATGCTCGGCTGCACCGGCCGCATCGTCGTCACCGGCATGGGCAAGTCGGGACACATCGGCGGCAAGCTCGCCGCGACGCTGGCCTCGACCGGCACCCCGGCCTTCTTCGTGCACCCCGGCGAGGCCAGCCACGGCGACCTGGGCATGATCACGCGCCAGGACGTCGTGCTGGCGATCTCGTATTCCGGCGAGACTGCCGAGATCGTCACGCTGCTGCCGCTGTTCAAGCGCATGCAGGCACCGCTGATCGCGATGACCGGCAAGCCGCGCTCGACGTTGGCGCAGGCCGCCGAGGTGCACATCGACGTCTCGGTCGCGCAGGAAGCCTGCCCGCTCAACCTCGCGCCGACGGCGAGCACGACGGCGACTCTGGCGATGGGCGATGCGCTGGCGGTCGCGCTGCTCGAGGCGCGCGGCTTCACGCCGGAGGACTTCGCGATGTCGCATCCGGGCGGCTCGCTCGGCCGGCGCCTGCTGCTCAAGATCACCGACGTGATGCACACCGGCGACCGGCTGCCGATCGTGTCCGCCGACACGCCACTGAGCGCGGCGCTGCTGGAGATGACGCGCAAGGGTCTGGGCATGACCGCGATCGTCGGCGCGCAGCGCGAAGTGCTCGGCGTGTTCACCGACGGCGATCTGCGCCGCGTGCTCGACCAGGGTATCGACGTACGCAGCGCGACGATCGCCGAGGTCATGACCCGGGGCGGCAAGTCGGTGCGCGCCGACCAGCTGGCCGCCGAGGCTGTCGCGCTGATGGAGAAGCACAAGATCACCGCGCTGCTGGTCAAGGACGACGACCAGCGCCTGATCGGCGTCGTGCACATGCACGACCTGCTGCGCGCCGGAGTCGTGTGATGGCGCGGCTGACCGACGATGAAGTCCGGCAGCGCGCGCGCGCGATCCGCTGCCTGTTCCTCGACATCGACGGCGTGCTGACCGACGGCAAGCTCTACATCGGCCCCAACGGCGAGGAAACCAAGACCAACTACGTGCGCGATGGCTGGGGCATCAAGCTGGCACTGAAGCTCGGGCTGCACATCGCCGTCATCAGCGGCCGGCCGTCGGAGGCCATGCGCAAGCGCCTCGAATGGCTCGGCATCCGCCACATCGCGCTCGACACCGAGGACAAGGAACCGGCCTACCTGCGCATGCGCGACGCACTGGGTCTCGACGACGCCCAGTGCGCGCACATGGGCGACGACGTGCCCGACCTGCCGCTGATGCGCCGCGTCGGCCTCGCACTGTCGGTGGCCGACGCGCATCCGCGCGCGCGCGCGGCCGCGCACTGGATCAGCCGCTGTGCCGGTGGCCACGGCGCGGTGCGCGAGGGCATCGACCTGATCCTCGCCGCGCAAGGCCGGTTGCCGGACTGATGGGCCTGGATCGCCATGCGCTGAGCCTGCCGGCACTGGGTGTGCTGGCGCTGCTCGCCGGCTGGCTGGCCTTCCAGGCGTTCCGCGAACCGTCGGTCCCGGAGACCATCGAGACGGCCGAACGGCCCCGCTACCATCTCGACGGCGCCCGGTGGTGGCGCTACGGCGACGGCGGCGAACCGGTGTTCGAAGCACAGGCCGCCGGCATCGACTACTACGACGACGCCTCGATGGAGCTGACCGAGATCCGTCTTTCGACCCATGGCGCTGCCCGTCGCGGCAGCTGGCAGCTGAGCGCCGCGCGCGGCAGCGTGCCGCCGGCACAGAAGCGCATCGAGCTCAAGCCCGAGGTGCGGATCGACGGACAGCCGCAGGACCAGCCGTCGATCTCGATCGTCACGCCGACCCTGTGGGCCGATTGGGGTACGCAGCTGCTGACGACCGACGACCCGGTCGTCGCGCAGAGTCCCGGACGACGCCTCAGCGCGATCGGCCTGCGCGCCGACTGGGCCGGCGAGCGCGTCCAGTTCCTGAGCCAGGTCGAGTCGCGCTATGTCCCGATCCGCTGACACCCTGCGCGCGATCGCTTCGCGCGGCGCGGGGCTGGCCTTTCTGGTCGCGCCGCTGCTGTTCGCCCAGACCGGCAGTGACGGCCGCCGCGAGCTGGAGGCCCTGCGCCCGACCGGCCCGGTGACGCTGACCGCCGACCGTGCGGAGTGGGTGCAGGGCGGCGAGATGCAGTATGCCGGCCACGTCTCGCTGCAATCCGACACCCTGCAGCTGCGCGGCGAACGCATGACCGTCACGCAGAGCGCGGACGGCCAGTTCGTCGCGCACCTCGAAGGCACGCCGAGCCGGCTCGACCACGCCGGCACGCCCGGTGCCGAGGGCATCGCCGCGCAGCCGGTCAGCGCCGAGGCCGCGCGCATGGACTACGACTCGCGCGCCGGCATCGTGCAGCTCAGCGGCAACGCGAAACTCCAGCGCGGCACCGACGAGGTCAACGGCGAGCGTATCGACTACGTGATCGCCGAGCGGCGCATCCGCGCCGCCGGCGGCGAATCCGGCCAGGTGCGCATCGTCATCCAGCCGCCGGCGCGCACGGATGCCCGGCCTTCTCCGTCGCCGGCGAGGACGCCCGCGCCGTGAGTCGCCCGACGCTGCGCGCCGAGCACCTGGTCAAGCGCTACAAGAAGCGCACGGTCGTGCGCGACGTGTCCGTGAACGTCGAGGCCGGCGAGATCGTCGGCCTGCTCGGACCCAACGGCGCCGGCAAGACGACCTCGTTCTACATGATCGTCGGCCTGGTCGCCGCCGACAGCGGCCGCATCGAACTCAACGGCCGCGACATCACCGCGCTGCCGATGCACGCCCGCGCACGTCTGGGCATCGGCTACCTGCCGCAGGAGGCCAGCGTGTTCCGCACGCTGTCGGTGGCCGACAACATCCTCGCGATCCTGGAATTGCGCGGTGATCTGAAGGCGGCCGACCGCAAGCACGAGCTGGACCGGCTGCTCGGCGAGCTGCACATCGGCCACATCCGCGACGCCGAGGGCCAGGCCCTGTCGGGCGGCGAGCGCCGGCGCGTCGAGATCGCGCGCGCACTCGCCGCCAACCCGCATTTCATCCTGCTCGACGAGCCCTTCGCCGGCGTCGATCCGATCGCCGTCGGCGACATCCAGAGCATCGTCCACCAGCTCAGCGAGCGTGGCATCGGCGTGCTGATCACCGACCACAACGTCCGCGAGACCCTGGGCATCTGCAAGCGCGCCTACATCCTCGCCGAAGGCACGGTCATCGCCGAAGGCGAGCCCGAAGCGCTGCTGCAGAACGAGACCGTGCGCCGGGTGTACCTGGGCGAATCGTTCCGGCTCTAGGTCCTTTGCAGGAATTCCAGCACGCGCGCGGCGAAGGCCGCCGGCTGCTCCCACTGCATGAAGTGCCCGGCGTTCTCCATGCGGTACAGCTCGAAGCCGCCGCGATAGCGGTCCTGCTGTCCTTCGAAGATCTCCGCGCCGATGCAGCCGTCCTGCTCGGCACAGATCGCCAGCGTGGGCACGGTCACCGGACTGCGCAACAGCGCATACGTACCGGCCTGCATCAGGCTGCGCGGCAGCTGGCGGTAATAGCCCAGCGCGGCGCGCAACCGTTCCGGCTCACGCAGGCTCGCTTTCAGCGGCGCCAGATCGTCCGCGCCATAGCGCCAGCCCGGCGACCAGCGGCGAATCAACCGTTCGAGCCAGCGAAAATCATCGGCGACGATCAGGTGCTCCGGCCACCACGGCAGCTGAAACAGGGCCATGTACCAGGAGCGTCGCAGCTGGCGCAGGCGCGGCCGGAAGATGAAATGTCCGGGGTGCGGCACCGCACAGCCGACCAGCGCGTCGAACTTCTGCGGCGCCTGCAGGACCGCGACATGCGCCGCGACCGAACCCCAGTCGTGGCCGATCACGGCGCGCGCATGGCCGCCGAGCGCGTCCACCAGCGCGATCACGTCCTGCGCGAGCGTGAGCACGCGGTAGTCGCCGTCCGCCGGCACCGCGGTCGGCCGGTAGCCGCGCATGAACGGCGCGACGACGCGATAGCCCGCCGCGGCCAGCAGCCGCATCGCCGGCACGAATCCATGGGCGGTGTCGGGGAATCCGTGCAGGCACAGCAGCAGCGGCCCCTCGCCGATTTCGAGCGCAGCAAACTCCAGCCCGTTGGCGTGCAGGCTGCGCAGCGTCGGCACCGCCGTCGGCGAATCAGTCATGCTCGGCGCCGGTCGCGCTTCGCACCGGTGCGCAGCCGCAGGCCGTTGAGGCGGATGAAGCCCTCGGCGTCCTTCTGGTTGTAGGCGCCGCGGTACCGCGCGAGCCTACGAGCAGGGGCCCCGAGCCCGTCAGGGCTCGGGGATGCGAGCCGGGCGAGTCAGCGGCGATCGCGCTTCGCACCGGTGCGCAGCCGCAGGCCGTTGAGGCGGATGAAGCCCTCGGCGTCCTTCTGGTTGTAGGCGCCGCGATCGTCCTCGAAGGTGGACAGCGTGGCGTCGAACAGTGAGTCCTTCGAGCGGCGGCCGGCGTTGTAAACGTTGCCCTTGAGCAGCTTCAGGCGCACCTCGCCGTTGACCTTCTGCTGGGTGTCGTCGATCAGCGCCTGCAGCGCGCGGCGTTCCGGAGAGAACCAGTAGCCGTTGTAGATCAGCTTGGCGTAGCGCGGCATCAGCTCATCCTTGAGATGCGCCTGTTCGCGATCCAGGCACAGCGACTCGATCGCGCGGTGCGCCTTGAGCAGGATCGTGCCGCCGGGGGTCTCGTAGCAGCCGCGCGACTTGATGCCGACGTAGCGGTTCTCGACGATGTCGAGGCGGCCGATGCCGTGCTTGCCGCCGAGCTTGTTGAGGGCGTCGAGCACGCCGTAGGGCGTGAGCTTCTGGCCATTCACGGCGACCGCGTCGCCGCGCTCGAACTCGATGGTGATGACTTCGGCCTCGTTGGGCGCGTCCTCCGGGTTCACGGTCAGGCGCCAGATGTCGTCCGGCGGGCACCACCACGGATCTTCTAGGCCGCCGCCCTCGTAGCTGATATGCAGCGCGTTGGCGTCCATCGAGTACGGCGAGCCGCCGCCCTTCTTCTTGGCGATGGGAATACCGTGCTGCTCGGCATAGGCCAGCAGTTTCTCGCGCGAATTCAGGTCCCATTCGCGCCAGGGGGCGATGACCTTAGCCTCAGGCCACAGCGCGTAGGCGCCCAGCTCGAAGCGCACCTGGTCGTTGCCCTTGCCGGTGGCACCGTGCGCGATCGCATCGCAGCCGGTCTGGCGCGCGATCTCGACCAGGCGCTTGGCGATCAGCGGGCGCGCGATCGAGGTGCCGAGCAGGTATTCGCCCTCGTAGATCGCGTTGGCGCGGAACATCGGGAAGACGAAATCGCGGACGAACTCCTCACGCAGGTCGTCGATGAAGATCTCCTTGACGCCGAACTGCTGCGCCTTGGGCCGCACGTGATCCAGCTCCTCGCCCTGGCCGATGTCGGCGGTGAAGGTGACGACCTCGGCCTGGTAAACGTCCTGCAGCCACTTGAGGATCACCGAGGTGTCGAGGCCGCCGGAATAGGCGAGCGCAATCTTGCGAGGTTTGGTCATGGCGGTGCTTGGTCTTGAATGCGGCGGCATGGACGCCGCGTTGCGTTGCAGGGGCGCCGATCGTGCCGCGATCGGCTGCGGGAACGTGGACAGTGTCACAGGGGCGCAAATTATAGATATCCTGTGCGCCCCCGCATCGCCGGCGCCGGCGCCCCCGATGGAATCCACTGCTGCGAAGACCAAGATCGGCCACCGTTTCCGCGGCTTCCTGCCCGTGGTCGTCGATGTCGAAACCGGCGGCTTCAACGCACAGACCGACGCCCTGCTGGAAATCGCCGCGGTGATTCTGGGCATCGACGAGCAGGGCCGGCTCGAACGCCGGCAGACCGTGTTCGCCCATGTCGAGCCCTTTGCCGGTGCCAACATCGAGAAGGCGGCACTGGAGGTCAACGGCATCCGCATCGACAATCCGCTGCGGCTGGCACTGCCGGAGCGCGAGGCGCTGGATCACGTCTTCCGCCCGATCCGCAAGGCGGTGTCGGAGAACGGCTGCACCCGCGCGATCCTGGTCGGCCACAACGCGCATTTCGATCTGGGCTTCATCAACGCCGCGGTCGCGCGCAGCGCCTACAAGCGTTGCCCGTTCCACCCGTTCAGCGTGTTCGACACGGCCACCCTCGGCGGCGTCGTCCTCGGCCAGACCGTGCTGGCGCGTGCGCTGCAGGCAACCGGCCTGGGACACGACGCCGCCGCGGCGCATTCGGCGATCTACGACGCCGAGAAGACTGCCGACCTGTTCTGCCTGCTGGTGAACCGGATGCAGACGCTCCACAGCGAGTTCGGCGCCGCCGCGGCCCATGCGACCGACAGCGACGGCGAAACTGCCCTGTCGTCGAACCAGGAATAGCCGCATGCACACAGGCGTTCGCGCGGCCTGCGCAGGTAAGATGCGTCCGATGCCGATCATCCGCCCACTCCTGCTGCTGGCCGCGCTCGCGCTGCTGCTCCCGCTGCGCGCGCAGGCCGCGTCCGATTTCGACCGCGTCGCGCGCGCCGCCGAGGCCCTCGCCGGCAAACCGTACAAGGCGCCGAAGCGGGACCTGCCGGCCGGACTGGCCGAGCTGTCCTACGACGAATACCGGCGCATCCGGTTCCTCCCCGAGCGCGCGCGCTGGCGCAATACGGCGCTGCCGTTCGAACTGCAGTTCCTGCACCTGGGCATGGGATTCAACCGCGCGGTCGGCATCCATCTGATCACCAGCGATGGCATCAAGCCGGTGCGGTTCGCGCCGGGCGACTTCGATTACAGCGGCTCCGGCATCGACCCCACCGCACTCGGCGATCTGGGCTTCGCCGGATTCCGCGTGCACTACCCGCTCAACCGGCCGGATTACAAGGACGAGGTGCTGGTGTTCCAGGGCGCGAGCTTCTTCCGCGCCCTGGGCCGCGGGCAGCGTTATGGCCTGTCGGCGCGCGGACTGGCGGTCGATACCGGCGAGCTTTCCGGCGAGGAGTTCCCCGAGTTCACCGACTTCTGGATCGAATGGCCGCGCGCCGAGGACCGCGTCCTGACGATCTACGCGCTGCTCGATGCGCCGCGCGTGACCGGCGCCTACCGTTTCCAGCTCAAGCCCGGGGAAGCCACACGCCTGGCCGTGACCGCGCAGCTGTACTTTCGCGGCGATGTCGCCAAACTCGGCCTCGCCCCGCTGACCAGCATGTACCGGCATGGCGAGAACCAGCCGGCGACGCGCGAAGACTACCGGCCCGAGGTGCACGATTCCGACGGCCTGTCGATCCACTCGGGCGACGAGTGGATTTGGCGCCCGCTGACGACCTCGCGCCGGCTGCTGATGACCTCGTTCGGCATCAACGAACTGCGTGGCTTCGGCCTGTTGCAGCGCGACCGCGACTTCGGCCACTACGAAGACCTGGGCGCGCGCTACGACCTGCGGCCGAGCGCGTGGATCGAGCCGCGCGGCGACTGGGGCCGTGGCCGCGTCGAGCTGGTGTCGATTCCGGCGCCCGACGAGACCAACGACAACATCGTCGCGTTCTGGGTCCCGGACCGCCCCCCTCGCGCCGGTGACCAGCTGCGCTATGAGTACGACCTGAGCTGGGAGATGCAGCCGGACCGGGACATGCCGGTGGCGCGCGTCGTGCAGACACGCCGCGGTCACGGCTGGCTGCGCGAGCCGGACGACAGCCTGCGTTTCCAGATCGACTTCCAGGGCGGCGCCCTCGACAAGCTGCCCGCCGACGTCACGCCGGTGGCGGGCATCTGGGTCGGCGACGGCGGCGAACTGCTGGAACGTCAGGTCGTCCGCAACGAGGCCACCGGCGGCTGGCGCGTGGCGATGCGCGTGCGCCGCGCCGACGACAGCAAGCCGCTGGAGATGCGCGCGATCCTGCGCGCCAACGACCAGACCGTCTCGGAAACCTGGGCCTATGTCCTCCCCGCGACGGTCGGGCGCTGATATCGCGGTGCGCCCGCCGCCCGCGGCGCGGCTGGCGTCGTACTTGGCGCGGCTGCGCTTGCCGGACGCACAGCGCGAGCTGGCCGGCCAGCGTCTGGGCGCCAGCGACGACACCGCGCCGGCCGCACGCTTCGCCGGCCTGCACGAAGTCCTCGGCGACCGGGCGGAAGGGCAGGATCGGGACGCAGTACGGCGCTCGGCCTGGGCACGCCTGCGCAGCCAGCTGCAGGCGGCGCCACGCAAGGGTGACGCCGGGATCGCCGGACTGGTAACGCCGGACCGTCAGGGCGACCTGCGCCTGACCACGACGCCGCCGCTGGCCCGCGCATCGATGTGTCCGACACCCTGGGACAACAACCCGCTGCGCAGGCTGTGGCGCTGGATGCAGGCGCGCATGTTCGGGCGCGTGCACATGCAGGCACGCGGCCGCGCGGCGCCCGCCGCGTCGGCGCGCGCCGATACCGCCTGGCGTGTCGCCGGACGCAACCGCCGCCTGCTGCTGGTCGCGCTGATCCTCGCGCAGACCTACGCGGCGACCTATTTCATGACGGCGGTGCTGCCCTACCGCGGTCAGCATGGGCTGGAGATCGCGCTCCTGGTGATCTACGCGATCCTGTTCGCATGGGTTTCAGCCGGCTTCTGGACGGCGCTGATGGGCTTCTACGCGCTGCTGCGCGGCCGCGAGCGCTACACGATCTCCGCGACCGCCGCCGAGGACGCACCGATCCGCACCGGCACACGCACCGCGATCCTGTTCCCGATCTGCAACGAGGACGTCACGCGCGTCTTCGCCGGCGTGCGCGCGACCTGGGACTCGGTGTGCCGCGCCGGGCTGCGCGACCAGTTCGACCTGTTCATCCTCAGCGACAGCTACCGTGCCGACACGCGCGTCGCCGAAGTCGATGCCTGGCTGCGGCTGTGCCGCGAGGTCGATGGCGCCGGCCGCATCTTCTACCGGCGCCGCACGCACCGCATCAAGCGCAAGTCCGGCAACATCGCCGACTGGTGCCGGCGCTGGGGCAGCCGCTACGCCTACATGGTGATCCTCGACGCCGACAGCGTCATGTCCGGTGGCTGCCTCAAGCGCCTGGTGCAGCTGATGGAGGCCAACGCCAACGCCGGCATCATCCAGACCGCGCCGCGCGCCGCCGGCCGCGAGACGCTGTATGCGCGCATCCAGCAGTTCGCGACGCGCGTCTATGGCCCGCTGTTCACTGCCGGCCTGCACTTCTGGCAGCTCGGCGAGTCGCACTACTGGGGCCACAACGCGATCATCCGCGTCGCCCCGTTCATGCAGCACTGCGCGCTCGGCCGCCTGCGCGGCCGCGGCGCGCTGTCCGGCGAGATCATGAGCCATGACTTCGTCGAGGCGGCGCTGATGCGCCGTGCCGGCTGGGGCGTGTGGATCGCCTACGACCTGCCCGGCTCCTACGAGGAGATGCCGCCGACCCTGCTCGACGAACTGCAGCGCGACCAGCGCTGGTGCCAGGGCAATCTGATGAACTTCCGGCTGTTCTTCGCGCAGGGCCTGCACCCGGCGCACCGCGCCGTGTTCATGACCGGCGTGATGGCCTACCTGTCGGCACCGCTGTGGTTCGTGTTCCTCGTCCTGTCCACCGCGCTGCTGGCAGTGTTCGTGCTGTCCGAGCCGCAGTACTTCACCCAGCCCTACCAGCTGTTTCCGAACTGGCCGCAGTGGCACCCGGAATGGGCGCTGCGCCTGTTCGCCGGCACGATGACGCTGCTGTTCCTGCCCAAGCTGCTGGCGCTGCTGCTGCTCGCCTGCCAGCCGCGCCAGTGGCGCGGCTTCGGCGGCGTGCCGCGGCTGACCCTGGGCGTGATCGGCGAGAGCCTGTTCTCGGCGCTGCTGGCGCCAATCCGCATGCTGTTCCACACGCGCTACGTGCTCGGCGCGCTCGCCGGGTTTGCGGTGGCATGGAAGTCGCCGCCGCGCGAAGACGCACAGACGCCGTGGAGCCAGGCCCTGATCCGCCACGGCGGCGGCAGCCTGCTCGGCCTGGCCTGGCTGGGACTGGTGTACTGGCTCAACCCGAGTTTCCTGTGGTGGCTGCTGCCGGTGGCCGGCAGCCTGGTCATCGCGATCCCGCTGTCGGTGTGGAGTTCGCGTACCTCGCTGGGACGGCTGACGCGCGCGGCACGCCTGTTCGTGATCCCCGAGGAGTCGATCCCGCCGCGAGAACTGCGCTGGCTGCGCGCCGGACTGCGGCGCGCGCCCGCCGAGCCGGATTTCCGTTCCGCCGTGGTCGAACCCGACGTGAACGCGCTGATGATCCTGACCGCCGGCCGACGGCGGCGCATCGGCGAAGCCCGCCAGGCCACCCGCTCGGCACTGGTCGATGCAACGCTCGCGGTACCCCCCACGCAGGCCGACAACCTCGCCCGTCTGCGCCTGCTGTCCGATGCCGACGCGCTGGCCGAGCTGCACCTCAAGGCGTGGACCGCCGACGCGGTGCACCCGGGCTGGCTGGGGGCGCCGGCGTCATAGAACCGACATGCCGGTGTCACGGCGCGTTTACACCGGCTTCATAGAGTGCGCGGCATCCGAACTTGGAGGTTCGTATGTCCGCACGTATCGATGGTGATCTGCCGCGCCGCCCGCGCTTCGAGGTCCGCTTCGCCACCACGCCCGCGGAAATCCGCGCGACGCAGCAGCTGCGCTACCGCATCTTCGCCGGCGAACTCGGCGCTCAGATCGACGGCGGCGCCGAGGGCATCGACCACGACCAGTACGATCCGTTCTGCCGCCACCTGATAGTGGTCGAGCCGGAGAGCGACCGCGACACGGTGCCCGAGCATGGCGAGGTGGGTGCGGGAGCGGCCGCTTCGCCCACCTCCCGCACCCACTCGCGCTGCGCGCG
Organism: Fontimonas sp. SYSU GA230001; assembly: GCF_040066175.1. NCBI lineage: Bacteria > Pseudomonadati > Pseudomonadota > Gammaproteobacteria > Nevskiales > Nevskiaceae > Fontimonas > Fontimonas sp. SYSU GA230001. Next base: position 4,226 of record NZ_JBEAAM010000039.1, on the reverse strand, counting down.
AGACGCCGTGTCGGTGGGCGGGCGGATCGTCGCCTGCACGCGCATTCTCACCGACGACAAGGCGCCGGCCGCCGGCGGCTTCTACTCGTCGAGCGAGTTCGACCTGGCGATGCTCGATGCGCTCCCCGGGCGTGTCATGGAAATCGGCCGCACCTGCGTCGATGCCGAATTCCGCAGCGGCGGCGTGATCGCGACCCTGTGGCAGGGCATCGCCGCCTGCGTCGTCAACGAGGGTTACGACTACCTGTTCGGCTGCGCCAGCATCGACCTTGCCGATGGCGGTGCCAGCGCGCACGCGATCCTCGAACAGATCCGCGCCAAGCACCTCGCACCCGAATCGCAGCGCGTGCGCCCTTACATCCGCCTGCCGGCCGCCGACAATCGACCGAGCGAGCGGGCCAAGCTGCCGCCGCTGCTCAAGGCCTATCTGAGCCTGGGCGCAAAGGCCTGTGGCGAAGCCTACTGGGATCGCGACTTCAACTGCGCCGACGTATTCATGCTGCTCAACGTCAGCGACCTGCATCCGCGCTACGCCCGTCACTTCCTGGGCCGCCAGGTGGATAATCACGTCGCGGTCGCATCGCAGGGCTGAAAACGGCATGCGAAGCACGCTGCGCGTCTGGATCCGCGCCACGCGCCTGTCAGTCCATGTGGTCACCGGGCTGCTGCTCGCCGTCGCGGTGAACCTGAGCTTCGGCCGCCTGCGGCCGGAACCGCTGGCGCGCTGGTGGAGCCTGCGCCTGCAGCGCGTGATTCAGCTGCGGGTCAAGGTCCGTGGCCGCGCGCACTCCGGCGCGCGCGTGACCGTCGCCAATCACGTGTCCTGGCTCGACATCCCGCTGATCGCCGCCTGCGAGCCGGCGCGCTTCATCGCCAAGTCCGAGATCCGCGACTGGCCCATCGCCGGCTGGCTCGCCAACGCCGCCGGCACCTTCTACATCCGCCGCGGCAAGGGCGGCGCGCGCCCGCTGATCGAGCAACTGGTGCCGCATCTCGTCGACGGGGGTTCCGTGGTGCTGTTCCCCGAAGGCACGACCACCGACGGTTGCGACGTGCTGCCGTTCCACGCTCGGCTGTTCGGCGCGGCGATCGATGCCGGCGCGCCGGTGCAGCCGGTCGCCCTGCGCTACGGACCCGGACGCGGCGGGCGCGCGGTCGCGCCCTTCATCGGCGACGATGATCTGCTCAGCCACATCCTGCGCCTGCTGCGCGAACCCGAGATCGTCGCCGAGATCGTCTACGGCGAACCGATCGCCACGCAGGGACTGGAACGCGATGCGCTGGCCCGGCACGCAGAGACGGCCGTGCGCACCGCGCTCGCCCTTCCGCAACGCCACATCGCGCAAAACACCATCGCCCCGACTGCGCTTGCCGCCTGAGCGGCGTGCTAAGTTTCCGGCCCTCCACGCCGGGAATCATCCATGCGTCGCCTGCTGCTCGCCCTGGTCGCTCTGACCGCCCTGCCGGCCACCGGCGCGGACCTCGCTGCCTGCGCGGCCATCGACGCCGACGCCGCGCGTCTGGCCTGCTACGACGCCCTCGCGGGCCGAGCAGAATCTCCGGCCGAGGCGCCAGCCGCGGCGGCCGATGCCCGCTTCGGCGCGGAGCAGCTTGCGTCACAGCCCTCCGCCGACAAGGGTCCGGATCTGATCGAATCCACGCTGACCGGCACGTTCAAGGGCTGGGACCGGAACACCGTGTTCACGCTGGCCAACGGCCAGGCTTGGCGCTGCATCGACTGCCGCCCGGTCTATTTCGTCCGCGAGAATCCGCAGGTCACGATTACGCGCAACTTCCTCGGCAGCTACTGGCTCAAGGTCGAGGACCTGAACCTGCAGGCGCGCGTGCGCCGCGTCCGGTAGAAGCGGTCCCCTGGCCGTATCCGGTATTGCGACCCAAACGCGGAGAAGAAGAATTGCGGCCGGAGGCCGCTACAGTCTGTTTCGGCACCGGAATCAGCCGTCAGCGCGGATGGACCGTCAGCAGTATCTCGACATTTCGCTCCGCCACGGACGCCGACTTGTCGCAGTGCTGCACGAACCGGAGCCGCACTTGTCCTGAGTGCACTGCAACGAGAGGGCCTGCCGTTGTCTGGTAGTCGCCCAGATCGAACACGGTGTCGACGGAAGTATCAGCCTGTGCTTCGGCAGGCACTTCCGGCACGACGGCACCGGAGCTGTCGACCGCCACGACGCCGATGCTTGAAAGATCGAAGCGATCGCCGACCCACAACTCGTGACTGTGCGCGCTCACAACGAACCTGACGGGACCGTAGCCGCGTGCAGCCTCACATTCCCCCGTATACAGCGTAAACATTCTCCACACGACGGTCATACGTTCGCCGTACGTACGAGCGGTGTATCCCTCACCTAATGTGCCAAGCTCATGCGCTGAGTCGCGAGCAACCAAGCACCCCGCGCTCACTTGGGCGATTCCTGAGGCCGCGAGGGCGATGTAGATCGCCGCTCCTGAATGACTGTGACGGAATCGGCCCAATCTACACGGCGCAACACCGTTCGCATTGCGATCAAGCCTAGCGTGACTTTGGCGTACAAGCCGCGTAAGCCATCTGCCCCCCGTCATGGCTTGCGATTCCAAAAATAGTTATTTGGCGGTGCGTCGCAGCATACAAAGTTGCTGTCATCCCCCGTGCATGTGTTTGTTGTCGGTGCCTGTTTGCAACTTGCGCTGTTTCCTAAAGGCGCATACGCCTTGTTCCGGTATTCCTGAGCACCGTCAATAGGTGTGCCGACCCAATTGAACCAGTCGCACGAAGAAAATGGGCACCCCGAGCAGTCTGGCTCGTCAGGACTGCACTTACGCTTGCAGTAGTTTGTGGCGCAGAGATCATCAGGCGCGTTGCCGCACAGAGGCGATTGATAGCCTGTGGCTGGGTCGCGGGTATGCCCATCCCGCGTAGTATGTGCGACGAGAAATGTCGTGAGGCATATGCTCTCGTCGACAGCGTGATGCGCGTCATTGAACTGAAGGTGAGTTGCACCAACTTTGGTCGTTCCGCCATGAAGGACGCAGCAGTAACGCTTGGCTGTATCGCATGAGGCGTTCGGAGGGGAATACAAGGGTACATTGCACGTTAGGGCTGAGCGGCACGTGCTGGTTCCCTTTCCCCCCTCCGCGCCCGGATAGGAGTCGCAGGTTGGTTTGCGTCTGGTACGGTTACGGACAGTCCACGCAACTGCGGCCTGCCCTCCGAACGACTCACCGCGAGCCTCGTTCCAGATCACTTCAGCCAGGTTGAAAACGTGAGTCACTACAACCGCACCTGTCCCAGGGCAGTAGTAGATCTTGTCCTCGCCGCTTAGCGGGAAGTCGTTTGGGTCACGTCGGCAGTCGTCCGCTTGTTCCTCATGCTTGAATCCAGACGGCGCCGCAGCAGGTACCGCGTATTCGGCGGATGGGACTTCGAGCCCCATCGCCCGCATCGACGATTCGATTTCTGTCACATCCGCATTGGAGGCCGAAAGCGCCATATGGCGCACGTAGTAAATACCGGGGCTTTGCATCGCACCGCCCGGCAGCGCCAGCCGATTCAGCACTTCCAAGGCTCTCGCTGGCTTTCCCGAGCGAACGAGCCGAAGTCCGTAGATGGTCACGGCATAGTCGGCTCGCTCACGCTTTCGCAGAGTTATGGCTTTCTCGAAAAACTGCCAAGCATCGTCGCTGCCCAGCTGCGCCAGAGCATCGGCGTAGTCGACCAGCGCAAGGTAGTGACCTTTCTCGTCTGGTGGCGTTTTGTCGATCATGGAAGCGAATGCCTTGTCCAGCTCCTTTCGATCCTTGATTGCAACCGCGAGCTGCGCCTGCTCGTAGCTGTATCGGATGTGCCCGTTTCGGAGTGCGATGTCGGAAGCAAGGCGATACTCTTTGAGAGCTTCGCGTTGCTTGCCTGCTGCAGTGAGCAACTTCGCCAGAACCACATGGGCATGTCGACTCTCCGGATACGATGCCAGCACGGAAGTCCACTCAGCGATCTGAGCGGATAACTCCGCCTTGGTTGCAGTTGCCGCATAACCGTGAGCATTCACCTCAAGATAGCGGCGGAGTACTGGCGCTGGCTCACCCGGATCGGGATTCTGCCCTGCGTGCCCGAGGTAAGTGGATTCAATAGGCTCTGTTGAAAAACGAGTGGGTTACCGGGCATGAGGGTTGACCGCGCCGAAGTCGAGTTTGCCGGCGATCAGGAAGATGACGGTTCTGGTCGTGTC
>NZ_JBEAAM010000037.1:0-10176 GCF_040066175.1 Fontimonas sp. SYSU GA230001 | reverse complement strand
GTGAGCCGTGACTGCGTCCTCTGGAACTCGAAGCGTGACTTGTCGCCGACGTACAGATCCCGTTGCGGCACCTCGGCAGCGATGATGAGCTTGACGCCGCGGTCATAGAACTCATCGACGAGATTGATGAAGCGCCGCGCGGCATCTTCGTGGAACCCGGTCAGTTGCGGCACCCGCGACAGCAGCACGGTGTGGTGGGTGCGTGCGATCTCGACATAGTCGGCGGCGCCGCGCGGTCCTTCGCAGAGATTGGCGAAGTCGAACCAGGCGACGCCGTCGGCGATGCGCCGGCTGCGGATGCTGCGGCCGTGGATGATCAGCGCCTCGTTCGCGCGTCCGGGTTCCGGCGCGATCTCGGCGAACCAGCGTTCGAGGTTGGCCTCGGCCCGGCTGTCGCAGGGGCTGTGATAGATCTCGGCGTGCGTCAGTGCGCGCAGCCGGTAGTCGGTGCCACCGTCCACGTTGAGCACGGTGACGTGCCGTTTGAGGACTTCGATGAACGGCAGGAAGTTGGCGCGCTGCAAGCCGTTTTCGTAGAGCCGGTCCGGCGGGATGTTGCTGGTAGCGACCAGGGTCACGCCGCGTGCGAACAGGTTGTCGAACAGTCGGCCGAGGATCATCGCATCGGCGATGTCGGAGACGAAGAATTCGTCGAAGCACAGCACGCGCAGCTGGCGCGCATACTCGGAGGCCACCAGCCGCAGGGGATCCTGCTCGTCGGGGTATCTGCGGCGTCGCTCATGCACGTCGAGCATGAAGCGATGAAAGTGCGTGCGCAGGCGTATCGGTTCGGGCAACGATTCGCAGAACGCATCCATCAGCCAGGTCTTGCCGCGGCCGACGCCGCCCCACATGTACAGGCCGCGCACCGCGGTCCAGCGCGGCGCGCCGAAGCCGAAACGGCGTCTCGGCGGGGTGGCGCACAGTTCGTCGTGGATCCGCTGCAGCGCCTCGATCGCCGTGGCCTGCGCCGGGTCGCGGACGAAGCCGTCGCGCTGCAGTTCGCGTTCGTATCGCTCGCGGGGGGAAAGCAGGGATGCGGACACGTGACGGGTCAGCGCAGGTCTTCGCCGAAGATCGCCGCGAGGTGGGGGTTCAGGAACAGCCCGCGCGGATCGCAGCGGCGGCGCTGCGCGCGGAAGTCGTCGAAGCGCGGGTACAGTGCGCGCAGCTGCTCGGCCTTGAGGTCGTGCAGCATCGCCCAGTGCGGACGGCCGTCGTTGCGTTCCATCAGCTCGGCGATCGGTGCGAAGTAAGCCTCGTAGCTGATGTCCGGGTAGGCCGGCACCGAGATGCAGGCGCTGTCGCGTCCGTAGTGCGGCGAGAGCCAATTGTCGTCGCCGGCGACGAAGCGGACTTCGATCGGAAAGTGGATGCGGAACGCCAGCGCCTTGATGATGCGGTCGAGCGAACGCAGCACGGGATCGAGGCGTGTGACGGGCAGGGCAAACTCGAGCTGCTGGAAACGCAGGCGCCGCTGCAGCGCATAGGCGGTACGTGCGCTGAGCACGTCGCGGCGACCGGACACCATGCGTGTCGCCAGCCGACCGAACTGTTCGGCCATGTGCGGTGTGCGGCGCGCGGCTTCCGCCATGCCGCGGAACACGATGCGGTCGGTGGTGCGACGCGCGGCGCGCTGCAGCGGCGACAGGCGCGTCGGTTGCTCGCGGGTGACGTCGGCCGTGCGCAGGACGACGGAATCCGTGTACGGGAACCAGAAGAACTCGCTGTTGCGGTGGTCGCGGCGGAAGCTGTCGATGCGCGTCAAGGTCTCGCCCAGCGTCGCAGCCTGCGTGCGCAGCTCGAGCCGGTAATCGTCCACGCACTGGAGTTCGACATGGGTCACCACACCCATGGCACCCAGCGACACCACCGCCGCGCGGAACAGGTCAGGATCCTGTTCCGCCGACAGCGAATGCAAGGAACCGTCGGCGCACACCAGGCGCAGGCCGGTCACCAGCGAGCCGAGGTTGCCAAATGCGGCGCCGCTGCCGTGCGTACCGGTCGCCAGTGCGCCGCCCAGGGTCTGCTGGTCGAAGTCCGGCGCGTTCTCGAGCGCCAGACCGCGGTCGGCGAGTGCCTCGCACAGCCGTTGCAGGCGCGTGCCGGCACGGACCCACACGCGGCGCCGCTCCAGGTCCGCGGATTCGATGCCGGTGAAGCGTTCCAGGGACAGGTGATTGTCGTCGGTCCAGCACAGCGGGGCGAAGGAGTGGCCACCGCCGATGACGCGCAGGCGTTCACCCTCCTCGGCGACGCGGACCACTTCGGACTGGATTTCCTCGACGGTCACCGGGCGTGCGCAATACGCCGGCTCGCAGCGCACGGTGCCGGACCAGTTGACCCAGGTGCGGGTGCGGCGTCGCCTCAAGTGAATCTGCCTGATCGGAATGGGCCGCGCAGGATACCCGATTCAACCGTCGGCATCCGCGGCCGTCTGCGGCAGGTGCAGGTCCGGCTCGCGGCACAGGGCCAGCACCTGGGCGCGGACCAGATCGCGCAGCCGTGCGGCCGCTTCGCGATCCTTGCCGTCGGCGGCGAGTGGAGGCCGGATGTCGATTTCCACCGGGCTCCAGCGCGGCAGCCTGCGGCCGCCGCCGTACAGCCGGCGCGTGCCGCGGATGCCGGCCGGGACGACTTGCGTGCTGGTGCGCGCGGCCATGAGGAAGGCGCCGGTCTTGAACGGCAACAACCCCGGTTCATGCTTGAACGTGCCTTCGGCGAATATCGCCAGTGATTCGCCGTGGTGCAGGCGTTTCATCAGCTGGCGGGTGAGCTGTGCGCTGCTGTGTGCCGAATCGCGGTTGACGAAGATCACGCCCATGCGGCGCAGGGTCAGGCCGATCAGCGGCCAGGACGCCGCGCCGTCCTGTACGACGAACGTGAACCGTCGGGGCAGGGCCGCGGTGAGCACCAGCCCGTCGATGTAGCTGGCATGATTGGCGACGACCACGCAGGCGCCCGGCGGCAGGTGCTCGCGCCCCCGGACCGACAGGGGTACGCCGATGCTGGCCAGCATCAGGCGCACGCCGAGCCGGCCCAGCTCGCGGCGCACCGTCAGCGTCGGACCGGCGATGACCAGTGCACAGACCACCGCGGAGCCGGCGGCGAGCAGCGCGCCGGCGACGGGGGCGTAGAGCCACTCGAAAAGGCGTTTGACCATTCGTGCATTATCCGGGCGAAACGCCAGCTTTGAGAATGCCAAACCCCGTTCCGCCTGCGACCGATCCGTTGACCGCCGAAGACGCCGCGGTGATCGGTCGTTTTCTCGACCATCTGTGGCTGGAACGCGGCCTGGCGCGCGCCACCCAGGCCAGTTACCGCTCGGACCTGGGGCTGTTCGCGCGTTGGCTGGCCCCGCGCGGGATCGCACTGGCCTCGGCCGGCGAGGCCGAGATTCGCGACTACCTCGTCGCGCGCGCGCTCAGCCCGCGCTCGCAGGCGCGTCTGCTGTCGGCGATGCGCCAGTTCTATCGTTACCTGCATGCCGACCGGCAGCGCCGGGACGATCCGACCGCGCGGCTGGATTCGCCCAAACTGGGACTGCGCCTGCCCAAGACCCTGTCGGAGCAGGAAGTGGAGCGCCTGCTCGCGGCGCCGGACGCCAGCACTGCGCTGGGACTGCGCGACCGCGCCATGCTCGAGCTGATGTACGCCAGCGGCTTGCGGGTCAGCGAGCTGGTGAGCCTGCCGGCGACCGGGGTGGATCTGCGCGTTGGTGTGGTCCAGGTGATGGGCAAGGGCGGCAAGGAACGCCTGGTGCCGATGGGCGAGGAGGCCATGGAATGGCTGCGGCGCTACGTGGCCGAAGCGCGGCCGCAGTTGGAGCAGGGCCGCGGCGCCGACGGCCTGTTCCTCACCGCGCGCGGGCAGACCATGACACGGCACAATTTCTGGCGGCTGATCAAGGCGTATGCGCTGCGTGCGGGTATCCGCAGCACGCTGTCACCGCACAGCCTGCGCCACGCCTTTGCGACGCATCTGCTTGATCACGGCGCGGACCTGCGTGCGGTGCAGTCGCTGCTGGGCCACGCCGACCTGTCCACCACGCAGATCTACACGCACGTCGCGCAGGCACGGCTGCGCCAGATCCACGCGACGCACCATCCGCGCAAGTGAATCCTTCCGTTCAGGCCGGGTGGCGGAATCAAACCGGGCCGTTGCTGTCATAATGCCGCCCTTTCATGCCGTTGGACTCACCATGACTCTGCGTCACGCACAAACCCTGTTGGCCTCCTGCGTCTGCGCCTGGGCGCTCGCTGGCTGCGCACCTCCCTACCATCCGGTGGCGAACCCCGAGATCGGGGACGCCGCGTCGGCGAGCGCCGACATCGACACCGTGCGCGACAACGTCACGCGGGTACTGACCGGCGTCAAGCGCGAGAACATCCACCCCGCCGATGCGCCGGGTCTCTACGAGATCCAGGTCGGTTCGCAGTTCGCCTACGTCACGGCCGACGGCCGCTATCTGATCGAGGGCGACCTGGTCGATCTGGTCAGTGGCGTGAGCCTGACCGAGAACAAGCGCAAGAGTGAACGCATCGCACGGCTCGCGGCGCTGGGCGAGGACAACATGATCGTGTTCGGTCCGGAACGGGCCTCGGACGCACAGCACACGGTCACGGTCTTCACCGACGTGGACTGTGGCTACTGCCGCAAGCTGCACCGCGAGATCGACGAGTACACGCAGCGCGGCATCACCATCCGCTACGCCTTCTATCCGCGGTCCGGTCCGAACACGGAATCCTTCCGCAAGGCTCAGGCCGTGTGGTGCTCGAAGGACCGCAAGCAGGCGCTGACGCTGGCCAAGCAGGGCGTCCCTGTCGAGGGCGACACCAGCTGCCCGAACCCGGTCATGACCGAGTACCAGCTCGGCGTCGAGCTCGGACTGCGCGGCACGCCGATGCTGATCCTGCCGGATGGCGAGGTCGTGAACGGCTACGTGCCCGCGGCGCGGCTCGCGGAGAGGCTGAACGGCCGCGAACAGGGCTGAGCTGACCGAAGCGGGTCTGGACGATGAAGGTCCTGGTGGTCGGCGGTGCGGGCTATGTCGGCGCGCACATGTGCAAGCAGCTCGCCGAGCATGGCCACCAGGCGGTCGTCTGCGACGATTTCTCCACCGGCCACCGCGCTGCAGTGCGGTGGGGCGAGTGCATCGAGGCGGACATCGGCGATGCCGCTGCGCTCGACGCCGTGTTCGGCCGGCATCGGTTCGACGCGGTGATGCACTTCGCCGCCTGCTCGCTGGTCGGCGAGTCGGTGGCCGATCCACTCAAGTACTACCGCAACAACGTCGGCAATACTCTGGTGCTGCTCGAAGCGATGCGCCGCCACGGTGTCGAACGGCTGGTGTTTTCGTCCACCGCGGCGATCTTCGGCGAACCGCAAACCGAGCTGATCGACGAAGCGCATCCGACACACCCGCTCAATCCCTATGGCCGCAGCAAGCTGGCGATCGAACAGATCCTGGCGGACTGCGCATCGGCTTACGGGCTGCGCGCCGTCGCGCTGCGCTACTTCAACGCCGCCGGCGCCGACGAGTCGGGCCTCATCGGCGAATCGCACCATCCCGAAACACACCTGATCCCGCGGCTGCTGCGCAAGGCGGCCGGCGAGGCCATCGACGTGCGCATCTTCGGCGACGATTATCCGACGGTCGATGGCACCTGCGTGCGTGATTACATCCACGTCAACGATCTGGCCGACGCGCATCTGCGGGCGCTGGAGCGCCTGGACCGTGAACCGGGCTTCCGTGCTTTCAATCTGGGCAACGGGCGTGGCTATACCGTCAAGCAGGTCGTTACCGCGGTCGAAGTCATCACGGGTCGTAAACTCGGAATCGAGGTGGACGGCCGTCGGGCGGGCGATCCGGCCACGCTCGTGGCCAGCAGTGGTCGGGCCGAGGCGGAGCTCGCCTGGCATCCTTTCCGGGCAGATCTGCACACGATCATCGACAGCGCGTGGCGATGGCATCGCCAGCCGGCCTACTGATCGCCTCCTAGAATGGGGATCCCCCAGAACGGTCCTGTAGGATTTCTCTGTATGGGCACGAAGCAGAAGTAAAGCTATAGTGTCACGGCGGATGGGCACCACCGGGCTGTGCGGCTGATTGGCTCGGCTTTCATCCCATGTTGGGAGTGAGTCGGGCGTAGCAAGGCTCGGGGCTGAACGAATAGACCAAGGGCAGAGAACAAGGGAGATTGCATGGACGGGGCGACGCTGTTGGGGTCAGCAGGCGGACGAGGTCAGCCGCCCGTTGCACAGCCCAGGGTAGCAGCTAGGGGTATCGAGCAGACGCGGCCAGTGCTGAGGCGGCCTCAATGGACAGGCGGCACGGCCAAGCGCGCCCTGGATGTCGTCGGTGCGGTCGGTCTTGCCGTTGCGTTGTGCCCTCTCATTGCTGTGGTATGCGCGGTGCTCTTGTTTCAGAACGGCCCCGTTCTGTTTTCGCATACCCGAATCGGGCAAGGCGGGCAGCGCTTCAAGGTCTACAAGTTCCGGACGATGGTGCCCGACGCGCAGCAAGTGCTTGAGACCTTGCTGGCCGAATGTCCCGAGCGCTTGGCCGAATGGGAACGCGATCAGAAACTCAAGGACGACCCGCGCGTCACGCGGATCGGTGAGTTTTTGCGCCGTACGAGCATGGACGAACTGCCCCAGCTGATCAACGTGCTGCGCGGTGAGATGAGCCTGGTCGGCCCTCGTCCGATCGTCGATGCCGAGCTACCCCGGTACGGTACCGCCAAGGCGCACTACCTGGCGTTGAAGCCGGGCCTGACCGGGCTGTGGCAGGTTTCCGGCCGCAATGACATCGAATATTCCCGGCGCGTGGCGATGGACCGCTACTACGCGCAGCACGCGAGCGTCTGGCTCGATCTCGGTATATTGCTGCGCACCGTTCAGGTCGTGATCGGACGCCGCGGCGCCTACTGACCCGGCTGCGGGCCCGCGCATGCCCTCCTTGGCCTGCTTCAAAGCTTATGACATCCGCGGCCGCGTGCCGGACGAGCTGAGCGCAACGGTCGCCTATCGCGTTGGACTCGCTTACGCACGTCGCTTCGCCGCGCGCAGAGTCGCTGTTGGCCGTGACATCCGCCACAGCAGCCGGGCACTCCTTGAGCACCTGGCGCTGGGTCTGAACCATGGCGGCGCGGAAGTTCTCGACCTCGGCTTATGCGGTACCGAGGAAGTTTACTTCGCCACATTCCACGCCGACCTGGACGGCGGCATCATGGTGACGGCGAGTCACAACCCGGCGGACTACAACGGCATGAAGTTGGTGCTTAGTGGGGGGCGGCCGGTGTCCGGCGACTCCGGCTTGCGCGAGCTGGAGCAGGACGTGCAGCGGGCCACGGAGCTTCCGCACGGGTCAACCCGGCTCGTGGCCACCGACTTGCGCGGCGCCTACGTCCAGCACCTGCTCGACTATGTCCGCCCCGAGCGTCTCGAACCGCTGAAGATCGTCGTCAACGCTGGCAACGGCACTGCAGGCTTGGTGATCGATGCGCTCGCACCGCAGCTGCCGTTCGAACTGATCCGCATCAACCACCTGCCGGACGGAACGTTCCCGAATGGCATTCCCAATCCGCTGCTGCCCGAGAACCGCAGCGCGACGGCCGAGGCCGTTCGGGCACATGGCGCCGATCTCGGCGTCGCCTGGGACGGTGATTTCGACCGCTGCTTCCTGTTCGACGAGCGCGGCGCGTTCATCGAGGGTTACTACATCGTCGGCTTGCTCGCCGAAGCGATGCTCGTGCGGGAGCCAGGTGCAAAGATCATCCACGACCCGCGGCTGACCTGGAACACCATCGACGTCGTGCGATCCGCGGGCGGCATCCCGATCCAGTCCAAGACCGGCCATGCCTTCATCAAGGAACGGATGCGCGCGGAAAACGCGGTCTATGGCGGCGAGATGAGCGCGCATCACTACTTCCGCGATTTCGCCTACTGCGACAACGGCATGATCCCGTGGCTGCTGGTCGCCGCACTGATGTCCAGCCAGGGACTGCCGCTGTCGGCGCTCGTCGGCGAGCGCATGCGCAAGTTTCCGGCCAGCGGCGAGATCAACCGCACCGTCGCGAGCATTCCAGCCGTGCTCCAGCGCATCGAGGCGAAGTATGCGGGCACCGCCGAGACGATCGACCGGACCGACGGCATCAGTCTCGAATTCAGCGACTGGCGATTCAATCTGCGTGGTTCGAACACAGAACCGGTGCTGCGCCTCAACGTCGAGTCGCGCGGTGACGAAGCGCTGATGCGGGCGAAGACCGCCGAACTGCTTGCGTTGATCGAAGCGCTTGGATCAGCATGATGGCCGTTGCCCGTTCATGCCGCTGCCGGCCTGAGGGCAGTACCGTCATCCGCACTGATCGCCCATGAATCCAGTCGTCCCCGTCCTGCTCGCCGGCGGTTCCGGCACGCGGCTCTGGCCGCTGTCGCGCGAGGCCTATCCCAAGCAGTTCCTCAAGATCGGCGGCGAGTACACGCTGCTGCAGCAGACTGCGCTGCGCGCGCGCCAGATCGACGGCGCGACCGCGCCGGTCGTCATCTGCGGAGACGCCCATCGTTTCATCGTCGCCGAGCAGTTGCGCGAGATCGGCATCGAAGGCGCCACCATCATCCTCGAGCCCGAAGGCCGCAACACCGCACCCGCAGCCGCCGTCGCCGCGCTGCACGTCAAGGAGCGCTACGGCGCCGATGCGCTGGTCTTCCTGATGAGCGCGGACCATGTCGTCACGGACGTCTCCGCGTTTTGCGCTGCAGCCAACTGCGCCGCGCAGGGCGCCGCGCAGGGATGGCTCATGGTCTTCGGCATCAAACCCACCCGCCCCGAAACCGGCTACGGCTACCTCAAGCGCGGCAAACCGATCTACATCAATACATCCGTCATTCCCGCGAAAGCGCGAATCCAGGAACGCGACGAACCGTTGGCCTTCGAGCTGGAATCCTTCGTCGAGAAACCCGACGCGCACCGTGCCCAGGAATTCCTTGACCAGGGCGGCTACGACTGGAACGGCGGCCTGTTCCTGTTTCCCGCCGGTCTGTTCCTGAGCGAGCTGCAGCGCTTCGAGTCTTCGGCTGCGGGCGACATGGTCGCCGCCTGCAGTCAGGCGCTGGCCAGTGCCCGGCGCGACCTCGATTTCATCCGGCTCGACGCCGCCGCTTTCAAGCAGGCCCGTTCAGATTCCATCGATTACGCGGTGATGGAGAAGACCGACAAGGCCGCGTTGGTGCCGCTGGATGCCGGATGGGACGACGTGGGCTCTTGGGCCTACTTGGACCAGTTGCCCAAGGACAGTCGCGGCAACTACGGTCACGGTGATGTCGTGATCGAGGACAGTGACAACGTGCTGGCACACAGCGAATCCCGCCTGGTCGCCGCGCTGGGCCTGAAGGACCAGGTGATCGTCGAAACCAAGGACGCGGTCCTGGTCACGACGCGTCAACATGCGCAGAACGTCAAGGCGCTGGTCGCGCGCCTTAAGGCGCAGAAGCGCGGCGAGGTCCAGCAGCATCCGGTGGTCCACCGTCCGTGGGGCAGCTACGAGGGTGTGGCCGCAGGGCCGCGCTTCCAGGTCAAGAAGATCGTCGTCAAGCCCGGACACCGCCTGAGCCTGCAGATGCACCACCACCGGGCCGAACACTGGATCGTGGTCAGCGGCACCGCCAAGGTGACCTGCGACGACAAGGAATTCCTGGTGGGCGAAAATCAGTCGACGTATATCCCGCTGGGCGGGAAGCACCGGCTGGAGAATCCGGGCAAGGTCCCGCTCGAGCTGATCGAGGTGCAGTCGGGCAGCTATCTGGGCGAGGACGATATCGTGCGATTTGATGATGTGTATGGGCGATGCAAAATTTGATCCCTCCAGAACGCTTTAGATCGCAGAGCTTTAAGGAACGTCTGATTAAGTCGCCCGAGAGCGCGCTGGTGGGCAGCGATGAATGCAGCGCGACGAGTTAATGATCGTTTCTGGCGCCGACGCGCCCGATATTCGGCGTTCAAGCATCATTTCCGCGCTCCATCACCACCCATTGGCGACCTGCGGACGCAATCCGCCTGTCATCGCCAACAGTTTCTTGCCTCTCTTGAAATTTGAGTGGGTAGATTGGACGGTATGGGAGCCGTCCGGCTGGCGGCCATGATGAGTGGGAACGATTTGTATGCATGACAGGTTG
>NZ_JBEAAM010000036.1:0-27716 GCF_040066175.1 Fontimonas sp. SYSU GA230001 | reverse complement strand
AATCAACGGCAGCGCCGCTCCGGCGGCCCCCGCCACCTTCATCTTCTTCTTCGGCATAGATGCTCCTGGTTCTCATCTTATGCCTCACACACAAAATTCAGGACAGGCCCCGGCGAGCTGGAGAGCCTTCAGAGCTGAGTGCCCGTCCTGAACGCCCGCGACAGGCGGAACGCTTCGACCGCACTCGGCGCCTCTCGCAGCACGTGCACCGGCCGCACACGGCGATGCAGCCGATAGATTTCGCGCACCCATGCCACCGCAGGCCGCGCCTCCCAGGCGCTCAGCAGCGGCGCCATCGCGTCGCGGTATTCGGCGTCGCAGAACACGGGGTGCTCGTCCGGGCAGACCAGCGGCGCGAGGCGCGCAGCAGCGGTGATGTCGGCGACGGTCAACTGCTCGCCGACGAGGTAAACCCGACCGCTCCAGACCAGTTGATCCAGCTCGTGGAGCGCGCGTTCCACGATTTTACGGGAGTGCTCGACCAATGCCGGCGCCACACCGAGGCCGCGGTGAAACATGCGCCGCAGCGCCGGGAAGGTCATGCGTACGAGGGCCGCGTGCAGTCGGCCTGCATCGAGCGTCCACAGTCGCCGCACCAGATCCGGATCTTCCAGGAGTTGCGCGTACATGTAGCGCACGACGTGGGGGCCGATGTGGTCCATGCGCGCCTCGTAGCGCATGACCTGCCGCCGCCGCTCCGCATCCTGCGGCATCAGTGCAAACGGCGCACAACGCTGCGCGAGCCACTCCAGGATCGCCGTACTGTCCTCGACGAACTCGCCGTCGGCTTCGAGCGTTGGAATCGACACGCCGAGACTGCCGGACAGATGCAGCGGTTCAGCGTGATGGAAAAACGGCGTCAGGCGACACTCCCGATAGGGGAGACCCGCCGCGTCCAGGGTCCAGCGGATCTTCTCGCTGGATTGCGAAGCCGCAAAGGTGTACAGAGTCAGCGCAGGAGCCGTCATCGCTATCTCCCTTGGCGGGTCTGCCGTAGCCGTAAACATGACAAGCAAACGATGGGCCATGCCCTATCGTCCACAGCGGCACGCGGAGCATATGTCCGTCAAGGCGAACACCAGATGAATGGTCGTTGCCGGATTCGTGGGAGGCAACGGCCGACGCTTGCGATAGCAAGACGTGGCGCAAACGAAAAACCCCGGAGCATTCGCTCCGGGGTTTCGTGTGTTTAAGACCCTGGCAGTGTCCTACTCTCGCATGGCAGCTGCCACACTATCATCGGCGCTGAGTCGTTTCACTTCCGTGTTCGGGATGGGAACGGGTGGTTCCAACTCGCTATGGCCGCCAGGGAAACTGGTAACCGTACGCCCTGCTTGGCTTGTTTTGAGAACCCCGACATGGATGTCGGGCACTCTTGTGCAGGACGCACACTGTGTTTGTAGTTGAACACCGAAGACACTCAATGCCTTCAGAGCTTAACGTCAAAAATGCTTGAGCGTTATATGGTCAAGCCTCACGAGCAATTAGTACACGTTAGCTACATGCATTACTGCACTTCCACATCGTGCCTATCAACCTTGTGGTCTACAAGGGCTCTTCAGGGGACTCAAGTCCCGCGAGATCTCATCTTGAGGTGGGCTTCCCGCTTAGATGCTTTCAGCGGTTATCCCGTCCGTACATAGCTACCCAGCGATGCCACTGGCGTGACAACTGGAACACCAGAGGTACGTTCCACCCGGTCCTCTCGTACTAAGGTGAACTCCCCTCAAATCTCGAACGCCCACGGCAGATAGGGACCGAACTGTCTCACGACGTTCTGAACCCAGCTCGCGTACCTCTTTAACCGGCGAACAGCCGGACCCTTGGGACCGACTACAGCCCCAGGATGAGATGAGCCGACATCGAGGTGCCAAACACTGCCGTCGATATGGACTCTTGGGCAGTATCAGCCTGTTATCCCCGGAGTACCTTTTATCCGTTGAGCGATGGCCCTTCCATACAGAACCACCGGATCACTTAGACCTACTTTCGTACCTGCTCGACTTGTTTGTCTCGCAGTCAAGCTAGCTTATGCCTATGCACTCAAGAGCGCGATTTCCGACCGCGCTGAGCTAACCTTCGCACTCCTCCGTTACTCTTTGGGAGGAGACCGCCCCAGTCAAACTACCCGCCATACAATGTCCCTGTCCCGGATCACGGGACGAGGTTAGAACTCCGAGTTTATCAGGGTGGTATTTCAAGGACGCCTCCACGCAAGCTAGCGCCTGCGCTTCAAAGGCTCCCACCTATCCTACACAGACAAACTCAAAGTCCAGTGTAAAGTTGTAGTAAAGGTTCACGGGGTCTTTCCGTCTTGCCGCGGGAACACTGCATCGTCACAGCGATTTTAATTTCACTGAGCCTCTGATGGAGACAGTGGGGCTATCGTTACGCCATTCGTGCAGGTCGGAACTTACCCGACAAGGAATTTCGCTACCTTAGGACCGTTATAGTTACGGCCGCCGTTTACCGGGGCTTCGATCAAGAGCTTCGCTTTCGCTGACCCCATCAATTAACCTTCCGGCACCGGGCAGGCGTCAGACCCTATACGTCCACTTTCGTGTTTGCAGAGTCCTGTGTTTTTGATAAACAGTCGCAACCCCCTCTTCACTGCGGCCCGCTCGCGCGGGCGTGCCTTCTCCCGAAGTTACGGCACTATTTTGCCGAGTTCCTTCATCAGAGTTGTCTCAAACGCCTGAGGATACTCTCCTCGCCCACCTGTGTCGGTTTAGGGTACGGATTACTCATGCCTGAAGCTTAGAGGTTTTTCTTGGAAGCGGGGTATCAGGTGCTTCGTCGCCGAAGCGACTCGTCATCACCTTTCAGAATTGGCCTCCCGGATTTGCCTAAGAGACCTTCCTACGGGCTTAAACTACCATCCAACAGGCAGCCACCCTAACCTTCTCCGTCACCCCATCGCAGCATAAGCAAGTGCAGGAATATTAACCTGCTTTCCATCGACTACGCCTCTCGGCCTCGCCTTAGGATCCGACTCACCCAGCGCCGATTACCGTTGCGCTGGAACCCTTGGGCTTACGGCGAACGGGTTTTTCACCCGTATTGTCGTTACTCATGTCAGCATTCGCACTTCCGATACCTCCAGCGAACCTTACGATTCACCTTCGCAGGCTTACGGAACGCTCCTCTACCGCGCACACTTGCGTGTGCACCCACAGCTTCGGTACATCGCTTGAGCCCCGTTACATCTTCCGCGCGGGCCGACTCGACCAGTGAGCTATTACGCTTTCTTTAAATGGTGGCTGCTTCTAAGCCAACATCCTGGCTGTCTTAGCCTTCCCACATCGTTCACCACTTAGCGATGATTTTGGGACCTTAGCTGGTGGTCAGGGCTGTTTCCCTTTTCACGACGAAATTTAGCTCCCGCCGTGTGTCTCCCGTGATTGCACTTGTAGGTATTCGGAGTTTGCAACAGTTGGGTAGGAACTTGTGCTCCCCCCAGACCGTAACAGTGCTCTACCCCCTACAGTGATACACGAGGCGCTACCTAAATAGCTTTCGAGGAGAACCAGCTATCACCCGCCTTGATTAGCCTTTCACTCCTATCCACAGCTCATCTCCGTCTTTTTCAACAGACGTGAGTTCGGGCCTCCAAGTGGTGTTACCCACTCTTCACCCTGGCCATGGATAGATCGACGGGTTTCGGGTCTACAGCCTGCAACTAATCGCCCTATTCAGACTCGGTTTCCCTACGCCTCCCCTATACGGTTAGGCTCGCTACAGACTAGTAAGTCGCTGACCCATTATACAAAAGGTACGCCATCACCCTTTCGGGCTCTGACTACTTGTACGCATCCGGTTTCAGGTTCTATTTCACTCCCCTCGCCGGGGTTCTTTTCGCCTTTCCCTCACGGTACTGGTTCACTATCGGTCGGCAACGAGTATTTAGCCTTGGAGGATGGTCCCCCCATGTTCAGACAAGGTTTCACGTGCCTCGCCTTACTCAATTTCATTCCCTGCGCCTTTTCACATACGGGGCTATCACCCACTATGGCCGGACTTTCCAGACCGTTCTGTTAAAGCACAGGAAACTTTTGGGCTACTCCGCGTTCGCTCGCCACTACTTGCGGAATCTCGGTTGATTTCTTTTCCTCCGGGTACTTAGATGTTTCAGTTCCCCGGGTTCGCTTCCGCAGCCTATGTATTCAGCTACGGATAACCCTTGCGGGCTGGGTTGCCCCATTCGGAAATCCACGGATCAAAGCTTGTTTGCCAGCTCCCCGTGGCTTATCGCAGGCTACAACGTCCTTCATCGCCTGTTGCCGCCAAGGCATCCACCAGATGCGCTTGGTCACTTGACCATATAACCTCAAGCATTCTCACGAATGTCCAGGCCATACAGCTTGCAACCTCAACAACATTTACGCCGTCAAGCACCTTAGGCATTGAGTCTGATTAGCTTGCGCTAATCAGCAATGTCATACAGTGTTCAACTACAAACCTGATTGTTAAAGAACAGATCCACTTGCGCAGACTCAAGGAAATTCGCCTGGCGACGAACTTCATTGAATCAACCTGGTGGAGCCAGTCGGGATCGAACCGACGACCTCCTGCTTGCAAAGCAGGCGCTCTCCCAGCTGAGCTATGGCCCCGGTCGTTGCTCCGGAAATCCGGCCTGGCTCAAGATGGTGGGTCTGGCTGGACTTGAACCAGCGACCCCACGCTTATCAAGCGTGTGCTCTGACCAACTGAGCTACAGACCCCCAGGGGAAATCCAAGAATTTGGCCCGATCCGGGTGGATCATCCGGGTGCGGACGATTCCGACTGTGTAGCAAGTGACTTGTGTGGGCGCTCCCGTGGCGCTTGGAAGCGTACTTGAAAGGAGGTGATCCAGCCGCAGGTTCCCCTACGGCTACCTTGTTACGACTTCACCCCAGTCATCGGCCACACCGTGGTAAGCGCCCTCCTTGCGGTTAGACTACCTACTTCTGGTGCAACAGACTTCCATGGTGTGACGGGCGGTGTGTACAAGGCCCGGGAACGTATTCACCGCCGCAAATGCTGATCGGCGATTACTAGCGATTCCGACTTCATGGAGTCGAGTTGCAGACTCCAATCCGGACTGAGATCGGCTTTCTGGGATTAGCTCCCCCTCGCGGGTTGGCGACCCTCTGTACCGACCATTGTAGTACGTGTGTAGCCCTGGCCATAAGGGCCATGATGACTTGACGTCATCCCCACCTTCCTCCGGTTTGTCACCGGCGGTCCCCTTAGAGTGCTCAACTGAATGGGGGCAACTAAGGGCAAGGGTTGCGCTCGTTGCGGGACTTAACCCAACATCTCACGACACGAGCTGACGACAGCCATGCAGCACCTGTGTCTAGGTTCCCTTGCGGGCACTCCCACATCTCTGCAGGATTCCTAGCATGTCAAGGCCAGGTAAGGTTCTTCGCGTTGCATCGAATTAAACCACATACTCCACCGCTTGTGCGGGCCCCCGTCAATTCCTTTGAGTTTCAACCTTGCGGCCGTACTCCCCAGGCGGAGAACTTAGCGCGTTAGCTACGACACCGACACGCAGAGCATGCCGACGTCAAGTTCTCATCGTTTACGGCGTGGACTACCAGGGTATCTAATCCTGTTTGATCCCCACGCTTTCGTGTCTCAGTGTCAGTACAGGCCCAGGCGGCTGCCTTCGCCATTGGTGTTCCTTCCGATATCTACGCATTTCACCGCTACACCGGAAATTCCACCGCCCTCTACCGTACTCTAGTCGCTCAGTCTCGGAAGCAATTCCCAGGTTGAGCCCAGGGCTTTCACAACCGACTTGAACAACCACCTACACACGCTTTACGCCCAGTAAATCCGATTAACGCTTGCACCCTCTGTATTACCGCGGCTGCTGGCACAGAGTTAGCCGGTGCTTATTCTCCAGGTACCGTCAAGGCTCGACGTGTTAGGTCGAACTTTTTCTTCCCTGGCTAAAGTGCTTTACAACCCGAAGGCCTTCTTCACACACGCGGCATTGCTGGATCAGGCTTGCGCCCATTGTCCAATATTCCCCACTGCTGCCTCCCGTAGGAGTCCGGACCGTGTCTCAGTTCCGGTGTGGCTGATCGTCCTCTCAGACCAGCTACTGATCGTCGCCTTGGTGAGCCATTACCTCACCAACTAGCTAATCAGACATAGGCTCCTCTCAGAGTGCCAGGCCTTGCGGTCCCCGGCTTTGGTCTTGCGACATCATGCGGTATTACTCCGAGTTTCCCCGGGCTATCCCCCGCTCTGAGGCAGATTCCTATGTATTCCTCACCCGTCCGCCGCTAGGTGTATTGCTACACCTCGCTCGACTTGCATGTGTTAGGCATGCCGCCAGCGTTCAATCTGAGCCAGGATCAAACTCTCCACTTAAAGGTGTAAAGCTTTGATCCGATTGCACTAGGACGTGGCTAAACGTCTTTCGTGCCGAAGAGTCATCTTCGAAGCTCAATCAACTTGGCTACGTTGATACTCTCGTGGTTACGTGGCTTCGCCACGCTCACGGGAGCACCCACACAAATCACTTGCTCTTCTTATTAATGAACTGGCTGAGTTGCTTCGACTTTTTTCGTCGTCGCCGTCAGCGGGGAGGCGAATAATAGGCGAATTTCCCGGGGCGTCAACGACTCTTTTCAGCGGAATCCGCAACGCTATGATATGAAACGTTTTTTAGTTTCTTCGACGGGCTTGCGTCGGATGCCGTCGCGCTGATTCTGGTCAATTTCTGCTCGATTCGTGGTCATTTCTCGTCCAGAGCAGCCGGTGCGAGCTGAACATCCAGGCTCCAAACAGCCGAAAGGCAGGGTGTCGCCCTGCCTTTCATGCCCCGCAGCCGTGCCGCCGGTCAGCTGCCAGCAGTCAGCGTCGCACGCGCGTATCGGCGCGAACCGACCTGGAGCAGGTAAGTCTTCCCAGGCGCGAGCAGCAGAGTACGGTCCTCGATTCGCTGCTGATCAACCCGCACCGCGCGCTGTTCGACCATCCGCGTACCCTCCGCATTGCTGGCGACCAAACCGGCCTCCTTGAGCAGCCGCGCGACCGGGATGCCATTCGACGGAACGGCGATGGTCATTTCCGGGATGTTGTCGGGCACGGCCCCTTGCGAGAACTGCGCGATGAATGCAGTGCGCGCCGCCTCTCCCGCGCCCCGGCCGTGGAAGCGATCGACCAGTTCGGCGGCCAGCTGCATCTTGATGTCACGCGGATTGGCACCCTCGGCGACGGATCGGCGCAAGGCCTCGATCTCGGTCAGCGGCCGGAACGACAGCAAGTCGTAGTAACGCCACATCAACGAATCGGACACCGACATGATCTTGCCGAACATGTCGGCGGGCGCATCGTTGACGCCCACGTAGTTGCCGAGGCTCTTCGACATCTTCTGGGCGCCGTCCAGACCCTCGAGGATCGGCACCGTGATGATGCACTGCGGCCGCTGGCCGTAGGCCTGCTGCAGGTGGCGACCCACCAGCAGGTTGAACTTCTGGTCGGTGCCGCCGAGTTCCACATCCGCCCGCAAGGCGACCGAGTCGTAGCCTTGGAGGAGCGGGTAGAGGAATTCGTGAACCGCGATCGGCTGGCCGGACGCATAGCGCTTCGAAAAGTCGTCGCGCTCCAGCATCCGGGCGACCGTGTGCTGCGCCGCGAGCCGGATCATGCCCTCGGCGCCGAGCGCATCCAGCCATCGGCTGTTGAACTCGATCGTCGTCCTCTCCGGGTCGAGAATCTTGAAGACCTGTTCCTTGTAGGTCTGCGCGTTCTCTTCGACTTGGGCGCGTGTCAGCGGCTTGCGGGTCTCGTTCTTGCCGGTCGGGTCGCCGATCATGCCGGTGAAATCGCCGATCAGGAACACCGCTTCGTGCCCGGCTTCCTGAAAAGCGCGCAGCTTGTTGAGCAGCAGCGTATGACCCAGGTGCAGATCCTTGGCCGTCGGATCGAAGCCCGCCTTGATGCGTAGCCGCACCCCGCTGGCACGCGCCTCGTCGAGCCGCTTGCGGAACTCTTCTCGGGGAATGATTTCGTCGGTGCCGCGTTCGAGTTCGGCGAATTCGTTACTCATGGACACAACCATCGGAGTGGAGACGGCCTCCGGGAAATCCCCCAGAAGCTGAGGTGGAGCAATAACTACCAGTCAGAACTACTTGCCAAGGCGAGGGATCTATGTTGTTCTACGCGTCGCCAAGCGTTAATTCACAATGACGATCAGGCGCCAGGGTGTGGACCGCATGTTTCGTGCGGCCGTCGATCGTTCTTCGGGTACACGATGAAGCTTGATTATAGCCCAGCCGAGCTGGCGCCCCGCCGCTCGGCCCGCCGCTCTGTTTTTGTCGCGTCCATGTGCGCCGTCCTGCTCGCTGCGGTGGCCACGCACGAGGGTATCGCCAAACGCCAGAGCGCCCTGCGCGTGGACGAGATTCCCGCCGATCTGGCCTCCGCCTTCGACGACGGCGCGTCGATCGAGGGTGCGGAAGCGATGCAATCGGCGCTCGCCGACCCGCTGCCTGCCCCACAGGCGAGCGAGTGGACCACCCTCACCGTCGCGCCGGGCCAGTCGCTGTCCCAGATTTTCGAGAGCCAGGGTCTCGGCTACTCGGAAGCCATCGCGGTGACGCAGCTGAGCCGCGATGCGGCGCGGCTGAAATCGCTGCGCGCCGGCGAGCGGCTGTCGCTGCGCGTGAGTCCGGAAAACCGCCTGCAGGAACTGCGCCTCGAGCTCGACGAGACCAACACCCTGCAGATCCGTCGCAACGCGGACGACCAGCTCGAAGCGATCACCATCGCTGCCGAGCTCGAAGCCCGCCGCACGCAGGTGTCGGGCGTCATCGAGAATTCCTTGTTCCTGGACGGCCAGCGCGCAGGGCTGTCGAACCGCCTGCTGATGCAAATGGCCGAGCTGTTCGGCTACGACATCGACTTCGCACTCGACCTGCGCGTCGGGGACCATTTCGCCGTGGTGTACGAAGGGCTGTACAAGAACGGCGAGAAGATCCGCGACGGCGACATCGTCGCCGCAGAATTCGTCAACCGGGGACGCAGCCTGCGCGCCGTCCGCTACGTCGATGCCGACGGCAACATCGCCTACTACACGCCGGAGGGCGAATCGCTGCGCAAGGCATTCACGCGCACGCCCGTGGACTTCGCCCGAGTCAGTTCGGGCTTCAACCTGCGGCGCATGCATCCGATCCTGAACACCATCCGGGCGCACAAGGGCGTGGACTACGCCGCCGCCACCGGAACGCCGATCAAGGCCACCGGCGATGGCACGGTGGAGTTCATCGGGGTCAAGGGCGGCTACGGCCGGGTGATCGTGCTCAAGCACGGCGCGTCGTACACGACGCTGTACGCCCACATGTCGCGTTATCGCTCGGATCTGCGCGTGGGCTCCCGTGTCCGCCAGGGGCAGGTCATCGGTTATGTCGGTGCGTCGGGCCTGGCGACGGCTCCCCACCTGCATTACGAATTCCGCGTCAATGGCGTGCACAAGGATCCGCAGCGCGTGGCCCTGCCGCGCGCCACGCCGCTGCCCAAGGCCATCGCGATGCGCTGGCGCGCCGATACGGCCAACGTGATCGCGCAGCTGGACGCGATGTCCGCCCGGCTCGCGTCGCGCGCCGCACCGCTGACGACGACACCCTGAGGCGCTGCGACGGTGCACGCTCTGTGCATCGGGCTGATGTCAGGAACCAGCATGGACGCGGTTGACGCCGCGCTGTGCCGCATGGACGAAAACCGCGTCGTTGGCGTCGAGGCCGTACACCGACTGGAGTATCCCGCGCCGCTGCGCCGCCGCCTGATCGATCTGCAGCTCGATCCGGACACGTCGCTGACGCTGCGCGAGCTGGCCGAACTCGATCACGGGGTCGCCGAGACCTTCGCGGCGGCGGCCCTCGGCGTGATGCATGGCCGACCCGCGGCCACGGTCTGCTGCATCGGCTCTCACGGCCAGACCGTCTTCCATGACCCGCAGCGCGCGCGCAACAGCCTGCAGCTCGGTGATCCGAGCCTGATCGCGGCACGTACCGGCGTCACGGTCGTCGCCGACTTCCGCCGCGCCGACGTCGCCCGCGGCGGACAGGGGGCACCCCTGGTGCCGGCATTCCACCTGGCCAGTTTCGGCACACTGACGCCCTGCGCGGTGCTGAACCTGGGCGGCATTGCCAATCTCACCGTGCTGCCCGGCAGCGGCACGGCCTACGGGTTCGATACCGGCCCCGGCAACGGGCTCCTCGACGCGTGGATCGCACGCCACCGGAACGCGCGCTATGACCGCGGAGGTCAGTGGGCGGCCACCGGCACCGTCAATACCGCGCTGCTCGAAGCCTGCCTGGACGACGATTACTTCCGGCGGCCGCCGCCCAAAAGCACCGGCCGCGACCACTTCAACCTCGCCTGGCTGCAACAGCGTTTCCCCGCGCTGGAAGCCCTGCCTGCGGCCGACGTGCAGCGCACGCTGGTGGAAGTCACCGCCCGGTCGATCTCTGCGCAGCTGCAGCGCACGGCGCCCGACATCAGGCGGGTCCTGGTGTGTGGCGGCGGCGTACACAACCCGGTCCTGCTCGCGTCCCTGCGCAGCGCGATGCCCGGGGTAACGATCGAATCGACCCTTGCCGCCGGGCTCGATCCCGACCAGGTCGAAGCTGCTGCCTTCGCCTGGCTGGCCTGGCGGCGCCTGCAGGGGCGTCCCGGCAACCTGCCGAGCGCAACCGGAGCGAGCGCCGCGGCGATCCTGGGCGGAATCTACGCGCCTTAGACCGAGAACGAGTTGCCGCAACCGCAGCTGGTGGTCGCATTCGGGTTACGAATGACGAACTGCGCGCCCTCGACGCTTTCCTTGTAATCGATCTCCGCGCCCTGCAGATACTGCAGGCTCATCGGATCCACCAGCAGCGTCACGCCGGCACGGACGACGCGCGCATCGTCCTCTTCGGCCTGTTTCTCGAAGCGGAAACCGTACTGGAACCCGGAGCAGCCGCCGCCCGTGACGAAGACCCGCAGCATCTGCTCGGGATCGTCTTCCTCCTGCAGCAGGGCATGGACCTTCTCCGCCGCCGCCTGCGTGAAGATGACCGGATCTTCGCTGACCATGTGCCGCCCGAGCCTCAACCGTTGACGACGCCTTTGACCCGGCGCGCCTCGCTGAGTTCGTCCTTGGACGCATCGCCGGCAGCCTTGCCCGCGCCGGCGAAGTTCTCGGTACCGCTGCCGGCCACGTCGTGCACCATCTGCCCGTTGACCTGCGCGCCGCCTTCCATCTCGATGACGCGGTAATAGACGTTGCCCGTGACGCGCGCCTTGGCCGCCAGCGTGAGCTTCTGCGAGGCGTGCACGTCGCCGACGACTGCACCGTTGAGCACGACATTGGGCACCCGGACATCGCCCTCGATCGCACCGTGCTCGCTGACCGACAGCGCCGAGGCCTTGTCGGCCGACGCGATGACCTTGCCCTTGATGCGTCCATCGACGTGCAGACCACCCGTGAAACGCACGTCGCCCAGGATCTCGGTCTGGCGGCCGATCAGGGTATCGACGCCGACGGTCGTTGCGTTGCTCGCCTTCTTGCTGCTGCCGAACATGTTATGTACCTCCTCCGTTGAACACGCGCACCCAGTCGAAAGACTCCTCGACGCGGGGCATTCCATTGCCGTCGGGAATCAGGGTCACGACCACGCGTGTGGGCTGAAAACCCGGCGGCAAGCGGATGTCGCCGGCAAACTCCTCGAAATACTTCAGGGAAAATACCAGATTCGCGGCGCCGTCATCGCTGGTGATTTTTGCCCAGGGCAGCCGCGTCTCCGCACCGTCCTGCTGGCCGACCAGTTCCAGTTCGATGCGTCCGGCCACGCGCTTGTCGTGGCGCACCGACTGGATCAGCACCAGTTCGTAGTGAATCCCGCCTGCCGCCGCACCGGGGGCCAGCTTGAACTCGTAGACCCGGACGCCCGCCCGCGACTGCTCGGGCGCGACGATGCCGCGGTAGAACGCCAGTTGCTCGCGCAGGTCGGAGGCCTCGGCCTGCAGCTGCGTCAGTGATTCGCGCACGGCGTTGCAGGCCTCGCCGTCGATTTCCTGGGAGCGCCGGACGTACACCGCCTGTTCCTCGAGGCGCTTGATCTCCTCGCGGGCGGCGCGCAGGTCGCGGGTCAGGGCACGACGCTCTTCGCGCAGCTGCTCGACCTCGAGCTGCGCACGCTCGAAATCGCTGACCGTCGCGGCGCGCGTGTAGGCGTAGAGCGCCCACGCCGCGACCGCCAGCGCAAAGCTCCCGCCACCGATCAGCGCGGGCTTGAGCCACGGCCGGTGCCGGGTGATGACGATGCGGTGCTTCATCCCGGGACTCAGGGCGCCAGCGGCGGCGCGTCGAGCGCGAGTGCCTCGTCGAAACCGAACATCAGGTTGAAGTTCTGCACGGCCTGACCCGACGCACCCTTGACCAGGTTGTCGATGACGCTGAGGACGATCGCCTGCGTTCCGTCAGGCGACCGGTGCACGGCCAGGCGACAGACATTGGACGCGCGCACGCTGCGCGTTTCCGGGTGCTCGCCGGCCGGCATCACATCGACGAAAGCTTCGCCGGCAAAGCGCCGCTCGAACAAGGCCTGCAGGTCGGCTGCCGGATCGCGCAGGCGCGCATACAGGGTGGAATGGATGCCCCGGATCATCGGCACGAGGTGCGGCACGAACGTGACGCCGACACGCTCGGCGGTCATGCGCCGCAAGCCCTGCGCGATTTCCGGCCCGTGCCGGTGCCCGGGCACGCCATACGCCTTGAAGGAATCCCCGGCTTCGCAATACAGCGAGCCGATCTTGAGCTCGCGGCCAGCGCCGCTGACGCCGGACTTGCAGTCGGCAATCATGCCGTCGGCATGGATTACGCCCGCTTCGAGCAACGGCAGGAAACCCAGCTGCACCGAAGTCGGATAGCAGCCCGGATTGGCGACGAGCCGCGCTTTGGCGATCTGCGCGCGGTTGACCTCGGGCAGGCCGTACACCGCTTCCGCGAGCAACTCCGGACACGTGTGCTCCAGGCCATACCAGCGCTGGAACTCGGCCGCATCCGCCAGCCGGAAGTCGGCCGACAGGTCGATCACGCGCACGCCCGCATCGACCAGCGCGGGGGCCATCTGCATCGCAGTGCCGTGTGGCGTGGCAAAGAACACGGCGTCACAGGCGGCGAGGCGCGCAGGGTCGGGCGCCTCGAACGGCAGCTCGCAGTGGCCGCGCAATTGGGGGAACAGCCGGTCGGCGCGCAGCCCGGCCTCCTTGCGCGAGGTGAGAACCTCGATCCGCGCATGAGGATGCCGCGCCAGCAGACGCAGCAGCTCGGCACCGGTGTAGCCGGTACCGCCGACGATGCCGATCTTGATCACGGAAAAAGACGAGATGGGTGATTCGGGACGGGGATTCTAACGCGCGGGCTTGGCTTACACTGCGCGCCCGCCCCTCACCGTGCCCGGCCCATGCTCTGGCTCAAGGCCTTCCATGTCGTCTTCGTCGTCAGCTGGTTCGCAGGGCTGTTCTACCTGCCGCGCCTGTTCGTCTATCACGCCGACACCCGGGACGCGGCCGGCCACGAACGCTTCTGCATCATGGAGCGACGCCTGTACGGCATCACCACGATCGGCATGCTGGGCAGCTGGGGCCTGGGCATCGCGATGCTGCTCGCGGCCGATCCGGCGTACGCCAAGGCGGCGTACTGGAGCATGGGCTGGCTGCACGCGAAGCTCGCCGTGGCATTGGCGCTGTCCGGCTACCACGGCTGGCTCAAGACCCGCGTGCGCGCGTTCGCCGAGAGTCGCAACGACAAGTCGGCGCGCTACTACCGCATCGCCAACGAGCTGCCGGCGCTGGCGCTGATCGCCATCGCCATCCTGGTCATCGTGCGCCCGTTCTGATCAGCTGCCGGCGGCAGACTGCACGTAGTTCTGCAGCCCCATCTTCTGGATCAGGCCCAGCTGCGTCTCGATCCAGTCGATGTGCTCCTCTTCGCTCTTCTGGATCCGCACCAGCAGCTCGCGGCTGACGAAATCGCGCACACTCTCGCAGTAGGCGATCGCCTCCTGGTTGAGCAGGTGCGCCTCCTTCTCACGCTTGAGATCGCATTCGAGGACTTCCCTGACATCCTCGCCGATGTACAGCCGTCCCAGATCCTGCAGGTTGGGCAGGCCCTCCAGGAACAGGATGCGTTCGACCAGCGCATCGGCGTGCTTCATCTCGTCGATCGATTCGTCGTACTCGTGCTTGCCGAGCTGCTTCATGCCCCAGTTGTCGAGCATGCGCGCGTGCAGGAAGTACTGGTTGATCGACGTGAGCTCGTTCTTGAGCGCCTGGTTCAGATAATCGATGACCTTGGCGTCGCCCTGCATCGCCCTGCTCCGTTGCGATTGGGCAAGCAGTATAGGCACACGATCCGCGCGTGCGCCAAAGGCCGGGCCGTGCCCTCAGGCTGCCGCGGATGCCGGCAGCGGCGCCGATCCGACGGATCCCGCCGCGACCGCCCGCACCTCGTCGCGCAGCAGCGCGCGCGCCGCCGGCACGCACTTGCCGCAACAGGTGCCCAGTCCGGTACGTCGCGACAGCTCGCGCAGCGAGACGATGCCGTGCTCGGCGACGACACGCCGGACGTCGCGGTCGGAGACCGCCTTGCAGATACAGATGTACATGGCATCGACATTAGAATGTTAATGAGAATGATTGTCAACTGTAATCAGCATCCCTAGAATCCGCGCTGTGGAGCCCTTGTCCGCTCCATCCGACCAACAGGATTCCCATGACGACACTCAACCGCATCCTCCCCGCACTGACGGCGGCGCTGCTCGCCTCGACCCCGGCACGCGCCGCCGATGCCCCCCCGCCGGGTGACATCCAGGGACAGATCGAGCGCCTGCAGTCCGAACTCCGCGCCCTCAAGGCGCAGATCGACGAACAGAACCAGCACAGCTCCGCCCAGCAGCGTGCGGACGCCGAACAGCAAGCACAGATCGACGCCCTGGCCGACCGGATCGAACGGCCCAGCGCGACGTCCAAGGCCAAGTTCGGCGGCTATGGCGAGCTGCACTACAACAACCTCGACAGCAAGCGCGAGATCGACTTCCACCGCTTCGTGCTCTACGCCGGCTACGACTTCAGTGATGGCATTCGCTTCGTCTCGGAAGTGGAACTGGAGCACGCGCTCGCCGGCGAGTCCAAGCCCGGTGAAGTCGAGCTGGAGCAGGCCTACCTGGAGTTCGACCTGCCCGCGCAGCAGAAGGCCAGGGGCGGCCTGTTCCTGGTGCCGGTCGGCATCCTCAACGAGACGCACGAACCGACCACGTTCTACGGCGTCGAACGCAACCTCGTCGAATCGGCGATCATTCCGACGACGTGGTGGGAGGGCGGCGGGGCCATCGGTGGCCCGATCGCCGGGACCGGCCTGTCGTATGACCTCGCGGTCCACAGCGGACTCAAGCTGGCCACGACCGGCAGCAACGCCTACGCGATCCGCGGCGGCCGGCAGAAGGTCGCCAATGCCGTGGCCGACGACCTCGCCTACACCTTGCGCCTGCGCTATACCGGGATCCCGGGGCTGGAACTGGCCGGAACGGTCCAGTACCAAGCCGACGCCACGCAGGCGCTGGACAACGAACAAGTCTCCGCGCTGCTGACCGAAGCCCACGCCGTGTTCGAACGGGGGCCGTTCAGCGCCCGTGCGCTGTGGGCCGCCTGGAATCTCGACGGCGATGGCCCCAAGGCCGTCGGCCGTGACCGGCAGGACGGCTATTACGGCGAGCTGGGCTACCGCATCCGGCCCACGGTGGGGCTGTTCGCCCGCTACAGCGTCGCCGACAATGGCGGACCTGCGGACGCAACGGAAATCCGCCAGACCGACATCGGCATCAACTGGTGGCCGCACAAGGATGTCGTACTCAAGGCCGACTACCAGAACCAGGATCGCGCCGCGGACAACGACGGATTCAACCTTGGCATCGGCTACCGCTTCTGACGCAAGCCGGCGTCGCGCGCGCTCCGGTCGCTGGCCGGGGCGCGCGTTCGCGCTGGCGCTGCTGCTGTGGTCTTCGACGACCCGCGCCGCGGACGAGGTGTATCTCGCACCCGATCGCTTCGTCGCCGAGGCCTTCGGCGGATCGCCGCCCGCGCCACAGATCGTCTGGCTGAGCGGCGCGCTGCGCGAGGATGCGCAGCGCATCCTCGGCCATGCGCCGGAGGCGTTGCGGCTGCGCTACTGGCGTCAGGGCCCACGCAGCGCCTGGATCCTCGACGAGATCGGCAAGGACCAGCCGATCACCGCCGGCATCGTCGTCGACGATGGCCGGCTGGAACGGCTGCGCGTGCTGATCTACCGCGAGTCGCGTGGCTGGGAAATCCGCCACGACTTCTTCACGCGCCAGTTCGACGGTGCGGCCCTGACGCCGGGCCGGGAACTCGACCGGCGCATCGACAACATCTCCGGGGCGACCCTGTCGGTACAGGCGATGCAGCGGCTGGCGCGCCTGGCCCTGCGGCTCCATGCCGAGGTCGCCGGACCATGACCGGGCAGCGACCGCGCCGCAAGCCGTCCCTGTACGTCGTCCATCGCTGGATCGGCGCGCCGGCGGCGCTGTTCGTCGTCTTCATGGCCGGCACCGGCCTGCTGCTCAACCACGGCAGCGACTGGGGGCTCGACCGCAAGCCGGTGCGGGTGGAAGCCCTGCTCGACGCCTACGGCATCGACCTGCCACCGCCCGATCGCGGGCTGCGCGTGGACCGACATTGGCTCAGCGCCAGCGCCGGCACCACCTACTGGGACGAGCGACCGGTGGGAACCACCGGCGCCTGGATCGGCGCCGTCCACGCCCACGGGCGCGTGCTCGTCGTCGGCCAGACCGCCGCCGTGCTGCTCGACGCAGACGGCGCGCTGCTGGAGCGCAGCACGCTGTCCGGATGGCCGGCACCCATCGTCGGCGTGCGCGCGTCCACCGCGGGGTTCGTCGTGACCACACCCGACGGCGATTTCGAGGCCGACGCCGACCTGCTCACCTGGACCGCCACCGTCGTCGGCAGCCCGCTGCCGCAAGCGACGCTGGACGCGCTGCCCGCCGATCTGGCCGCACGCGTCCGTGCCGACGCCCGCGCGCGCAGCATCAGCTGGGAACGCGTGCTGCTCGATCTGCACAGCGGCCGGCTGCCCGGGCGCATCGGCACCCTGATCGCCGACCTCGTCGCGCTGGCGCTGATCGCGCTCGGGTTCAGCGGATTGGGCTTGTGGCTGCGCCACCTGCGCCGGCAGCGTGCGCAGCGGAAATCGGCCGCTCGACGCCGCGCGGGGTCGTGACCGCGATCGCCTTGCGCCGCACCGGCTCGCGCGGTTCCACGCCCAGCAGCGGCGCGAGCTCGTTGAGCGCGCGGCGGTACACATCGCGCTTGAACTCGACGACTTCGAGCAGCGGATGCCAGTACTCGACCCAGCGCCAGCCGTCGAATTCCGGTTTGTCGGTCGCGTCGAGGCGCACGGCGCTGTCGGTTCCGATCAGGCGCAGCGCGAACCACTTCTGCTTCTGGCCGATGCAGGTGCGCCCCCGGCTGCGCCGCAGGTAGCGGTTCGGCAGCCGATACCGCAGCCAGCCGGCCGTGACGCCGAGGATCTGCACGTCGGTCTCGACCAGGCCCAGCTCCTCGTGCAACTCGCGGAACAGGGCGTCGCGCGGCGATTCACCGCGCTGGATGCCGCCCTGCGGGAACTGCCAGGCCTCCTGACGGATGCGCTTGGCCCAGAGGACACGGCCGCCGGCGTCGCTGAGGACGATGCCAACGTTCGGCCTGAATCCATCCGCGTCAATCACTTAAGTGGTCGGCCAGCGCGCCAAGTTCGTACCGATTCTTCCACAGCGCCGCAGCCGTCGGCAAACCGCGCCGACGCAGCTGCTATCCTGCCCCGCCCCCACCGCAAGCCGCCCCATGCGTCTGGCCGTCTTCGATCTCGACAACACCCTGCTCGCCGGTGACAGCGATTACCTCTGGGGCTGCTATCTGGCCGAACAGGGCATCGTCGATGCACAACTCCACGCCCGGGAGAACGAGCGTTTCTACCGCGAGTACCAGGCAGGCACGCTGGACATCCATGAATACGCCGCGTTCGTGCTGCGCACGCTGGTCGAGCACGAGCTGCCGAAGATGGAGGCGCTGCGGGCGCGGTTCATCCGCGAGCGCATCGAACCGATCGTCGCCGCCGGCACCCGCGAGCTGCTGGCACGGCACCGGGCGGCCGGCGACCTGCTGATCATCACGACAGCGACCAACCGCTTCATCGTCGAACCGATCGCCGCACTGCTTGATGTCGATCACCTGATCGCCACCGACCCGGAGATCGTCGCGGGACGGTACACCGGCCGCATCGCCGGCATTCCCAACTTCCAGGGCGGCAAGGTCGCGCGCCTGCGGCACTGGATCGACAGCCAGCAGCGGCCGTGCCGGCACATGAGCTGCTACAGCGACTCCCACAACGACATCCCGCTGCTGGAGATGGCGCAGCACGCCGTGGCGGTGGACCCCGATCCGGTGCTCCGGGCGGTCGCCCAGCAGCGCGGCTGGGAGGTGATCAGCCTGCGCCGAGCCTGAGCCCGGCGAAGGCATCGTGCAGTCGGCCATTGGTCGCCAGCACGGTGCGGGTCTCCAGCCCAGGCGCCCGGCCATCGAGATCGGTGAAGCGGCCGCCCGCCTCGCGCACGATCACCGCGAGCGCGGCGATGTCGAGGATGTTCACGTCCGATTCGACCACGGCGTCGATCTTGCCGCCGGCCAGATAGTGGTAGTGGAGGAAATCGCCGTAGCCGCGGATCCGGTGCAGCTGCGGGATCAGGCGGCCCAGTTCGGCCCACTGCGGCGCGCGCGCCAGGGTCGCCAGATTGCCGGTGGACAGCGTCGCATGGCCGAGCCGGTCCACCGCCGACACCGACAGACGCTCGAACTGCGCCAGCGGCGTGTCGAGCAGGCCGCGCCACGCGCCCTGCCCGGCCTGCGCCCAGACCAGCTCGCCCAGCCCCTCGTTCCAGCAGGGCGCGCAGGACACGCCCAGCACCAGTTCGCCAGCGCGCATCAGCGCGATCTGCACCGAGAAGATCGGATAGCCGCGCACGAAGGCCTTGGTCCCGTCGATCGGATCGACCAGCCACAGGGCTTCGGCATCCGCGTGATCCTTGCCCGTCTCCTCGCCGTAGAAGCCGTAGGACGGAAAGCGCGCCTGCAGCTCGGCCTTGATCGCCTTCTCCGCAGCCACATCGACCTCGGTCACCGGACTGGCGTCGGCCTTGTATTGCACGTCGAAGTTGCCGCGAAACGCCTTGCGGATGATCGCGGCTGCGGCGCGGGCGGCGTGCAGGGCGGCTTCGAGTTCGGCGCTGGCCATGGACATTCGGACGAACGGACGACGTGGGGCGGGCATGATAGCCGCTACAATGCGCGCCACGCAGGTGCCACGGTTCGCCGTGGTGAAACGGGAAGTCCGTGCGAAGCGGACACTGCCCCCGCAACGGTAA
This sequence comes from Fontimonas sp. SYSU GA230001, assembly GCF_040066175.1. Taxonomy (NCBI): domain Bacteria; kingdom Pseudomonadati; phylum Pseudomonadota; class Gammaproteobacteria; order Nevskiales; family Nevskiaceae; genus Fontimonas; species Fontimonas sp. SYSU GA230001. Next base: position 8,216 of record NZ_JBEAAM010000036.1, on the reverse strand, counting down.
CTGGCAAGCCCACGCGGTATCGCCACTGGCCCAAGGGCTGGGAAGGCGCCACCGACAGTCATCGCCAGGAGTCCGGAGACCGGCCTGCGAGGTCCGGCCCATCGCCGGTGTTCGATCTTGCGGCCGCGGGGACGCGGCCAGGGATACTGCTCATGAAACGTCTGTTGCTTGCCGCCTGCGCGGCGATACCGGCCTGTGCATCCGCGCAGCAATCCACTCCGCTCGACCCGATCGTCGTCACGGCCACGCGCGACGCGCGGCCGGCCTCGGCGCTGTCCGCATCGGTCGAGGTGCTCGACCGCGGCGCCATCGAGCGCCTGCAGGCCAACGACCTCGCCGACCTGCTGCGCCAGGTCGCCGGACTCGACGTCGCCCGCAGCGGCGGCGCCGGCTCGCCGGCCTCGGTGTTCATCCGCGGCGCGGAGAGCAACCACACGCTGTTCCTGATCGACGGCGTGCGCTACACGACCGAGTCCTTCCTCAACGCCCAGATCCAGAATCTCGCGCCCGAGGCGATCGAGCGCATCGAGATCGTCAAGGGCCCGCGCTCGGCGCTGTGGGGCTCCGATGCGATCGGCGGCGTGGTCAACATCATCACCCGCCAGGCCGGGCGCGGCTTCGGCGGCGGCGCGAGCCTGCGCGGCGGCAGCTACGGCACGCTCGACACGGCCGGCCGCATCGCCTGGGGCGGCGATGCCGGCGGCCTGTCGCTGGACGTGCAGCGCCAGGATTTCGACGGCTATCCGCCGCTGCGCAGCGGCACGCGCGATCTGGGCCACGAGAATCTGAACATCGCCGCACGCGGCGCGATGCAGCTCGGCGGCGTCACGCTCACGGCCCGCCACCTGCAGGCTGCGGGCACCAACGAGTACGTCGCGTTCGGCTCCGAGCGGGCGCAGGACTATCGCAACCGCGTCAGCGCGGCGGAGGCCAGCACCACCCTGCCGGGCGGCGGGCAGACGCGCCTCGTCGCCAGCCTCGCCTACGACGAGCTGCGGCAGCGTCAGCCCAGCGACGCAGAGCGGCCGCAGCTGCGCGACTTCACCGAAGTCGAACGCCGCAACCTCGAATGGCTGGCCGAGTACAGCCTCGCCGGCGTCGATCTCGGCGGCGGCCTGACGACCGGCACGTCGGACATCCACGGTGTCTTCTACTCGTCCTTCGGCGACAGCGTCACGGACGACCGCACCGAACGCCACGCGGCCTTCGCGCAAGCCAGTACATCGTTCGGGCGCATCGACGGACTGATGGCCCTGCGCTACACGCACCACGACCAGTTCGGCGCGGCCACGACCGGCAACGTCGAGATCGGCCTGCGCGCCTGGAGCGGCGCGCGCCTGGGCCTGGCCGCCGGCACCGGTTTCAAGGAACCGGAACTGACCGACCTGTTCGGCCCCTACGGCAACCCGGGGCTCGATCCGGAGCGCTCCAGGAGCCTGGAGCTGAACCTGCGACAGACGCTGGGAACCCGCCAGGTCGTCACGCTGGCCGCCTACGAGACCCGCATCGACGATCTGATCGGCTACGACCCGGACAGCTTCGCGCTGGTCAACATCGACCAGTCGCGGACGCGCGGCGTCGAGGCCGGCTGGCGTTACGCGGACGAGCAGTTCGACGCGCGCCTGTCCGGCACCGTCCAGGACCCCCGCGACCGCACGACCGGCGACCGCCTGCTGCGGCGCTCGGCGGCATCGGCGCAGGCCGCCCTCGGCTACCGCTGGGGCCGCTTCGAGCCGGGCATCGATGTGCAGGCCTACGGCGCGCGGCGCGACCGCTACACCGACCCGGCCACCTTCGAGACGACTCCAGTGCGGCTCGGCGGCTACGCGCTGGTCAACGCCAGCCTGCGCGTGCAACTCTTCGACGGCCTGAGTCTGGCACTGCGCGGCGAGAACCTGCTCGACAAGGACTACGAGCTGGTCCGCGGCTACCGCACGCCGGCGGCGAGCGGCTACGTCACCCTGCGCTACGCCTATTGAGGACAGCGGCGGCGGGCAGCACGGGTGTGCTGTCCGCCGCTACACTCGATCCATGGGACACCGACTCAGCAAGATCGCCACGCGCACCGGCGATGGCGGCACCAGCGGCCTGGCCACCGGCGAGCGCCTGCCCAAGACCGACCCACGCTTCGCCGCGATGGGCGATCTCGACGAACTCAACTGCCAGATCGGCGTGCTGCTCGCCCTCGAACCGCTGCCGCGATTCGCCGATCCACTCGGCGAGATCCAGCACCGCCTGTTCGACATCGGCGGCGAACTGGCCCTGCCGGGCCACATGGCGCTGACCGACGCGCAGGTCGCGCAGCTCGACGACTGGCTCGCGCAGTTCAACGCCGACCTGCCGCCGCTCAAGGAGTTCGTGCTACCCGGTGGCGGCCGGCTGGCCGCGCAGGCGCACCTCGCGCGCGCGGTGGCACGCCGCGCCGAGCGCAGCCTGTGGCAGGTCCACGCACACGCGAGCGTGAACGCGGCTGCGCTGCGCTATCTCAATCGCCTGTCGGACCTGCTGTTCGTGTTCGCCCGTCACTTCGCACGGATGCACGGGGCTGAGACGACCTGGCGGCGCTGTTGAGCGCGCGCACCCGGTCCAGCCCTTCGCACAGCTCCTCGATGCCGTCGAGCACGCGCGGCGACTGACGGGTCAGCGAGTTGCCATCGACGACGACGCGGTAGCGCGCATCGGCCGGCCGGAGTCCGGGCAGGCGCGCCCAGTAACGCGCGATCGCGCCGGCATCCTCCTGCCTGGAGTACACGACGACGTCCGGTCGCGCCGCAAGCACGGACTCGCTGCCGACCACGGCGGCCACCGTCGGCAGGTCCGCGAACACGTTGTCCGCACCGCACAGCTGGAGCGCCTCGTGAATCGGACTGCGGCGGTTGATGCTGTACGCCGGGTCGGTCTCGGTCTGGTAGAAGGCACGCAGGCGCGGACGGTCGCGGTAGCGCTCGCGCAGCGCGGCCAGGCGCGCCTCGTAGCGCTGCGCCGCGTCCTCTGCGCCGGCATCGGCGCCGGTCAGCCGTCCGGTCGCGCGCAGGGCCGCACCGATGTCCTCGAGGCCGCGCACCGCGATCGTCTCGACGCGCAGGCCCAGTGCACGCAGGCGCGGCAGATGGGCCGCCGGCGTGCCGCCGTCCCAGGCCAACACCAGGTCCGGGTGCAGCTGCAGCACCGCTTCGAGATTGACGTTGAAGGCGTCGCCGATCTGCGGGCGCGCGGCGGCGGACGGCGGCGCATCGGTGTAGGCGGCCACGCCGACCAGTTGCGCGCAGCGCCCCACCGCGCAGACCAGCTCGGCCAGGTGCGGCGCGAGCGTGACGATGCGCTCGGCGGCCGAAACCGTGCCGCCGAGCAGCAGCAGGCACAGACCCGCCCACCTCACAGCATCGCGCCGGTGGCGAACAGCGCGAAGGCGGCCAGCAGGATCAGCAGGGCGCGCCACTGCATGCGCAGCACCTCCGCCAGCATCGCTTCCAGGCTCGCGGGCACGACCGCCGCGCCGTCGGACTCCTCCATGCCCAGCGACGCGAGCGGCACCTCGGCGAGCACCGCCCAGGTCTGGGTGCGCCACTCGTGCTCCGGATCGCGCAGCAGCCGTCGCCAGGCCGCGAGCGCGTCGTCCAGACTGCCGGCGAGGCCATAGACCAGCGCGGTGATGCGCGCCGGCAGCCAGGCCAGCGCGGCGTGCAGCCAGTCCGCGGTCGCCAGCGCGGCGGAACCGGGTGCGGTCTCGGACAGAAAGCGCGGCATCCGCCCGGCGAGGCGATACGCCATCGCGCCGGCCGGCCCGAGCGCAAAGAACCACAGCAACACGCCCAGCAGCTTCTCGTGCGACTGGATGAACAGCGCGCCGCCGAGCGAACGATGACCGTCGCCCGGATTGGGCCCCTGCTGCAGGGCGCGCTGCAGTTGCGCCACGCGCTCGGCGTCGTTGCGCTCGCGCGCCGCCAGCAGTTCATGCACGTCCTCGGCCAGATCGCGGGGGCCCAGGCACAGCAGCAGGATCAGGGCCGACAGCCCGAGCACGAGCAGCGGGCTCTCGATCTGGCCGAGCCCCCAACCGACCAGGCCCGAGGGCAGCGCCACGACCACCAGCGGCAGCAGTCTCGATCGCCACAGCGCATCCGGCAGCAGCGCGTGCAGCATCCTCATCAGGGACAGGAACAGCACCGGACGCCCCCAGCCGGGCAGATGGCCGAGCAGGCGTTCCAGCAGCAGCGCAAGCAGAATGCCGATCAAAGTCATGGCTGCCCGGACTCTAGCAAAGAGCGCAGGCGCGCCCAGTCGAATGCCGGGCCCGGATCGGTCTTGCGCCCCGGCGCGATATCGCTGTGCCCGACGACGCGCTGCGGCGTGATGCGCGGATAGTGCCGGCGCAGAACACCGATCACGCGCGCCAGGCGCCGGTACTGACGCGCCGTGTAGGGCCGCTCGTCGGTGCCCTCCAGCTCGATGCCGATCGAAAAATCGTTGCAGCGCTCGCGCCCGTCGAAGCTCGACACACCCGCATGCCAGGCGCGCCGCACGAACGGCACGAACTGCACGACGGCGCCATCGCGGCGGATCAGCAGGTGCGCGGACACGCGCAGCGCGGCGATGCCGGCGAAGTACGGGTCGGCGGCGGCATCGAGACGGTTGGTGAACAGCGCCTCGATCCACGGCCCGCCGAAACGTCCCGGCGGCAGCGAGATCCCATGGATGACCAGCAGGCTGATATCGTCCGCATCCGGCCGCGCGTCGCAGTTCGGCGAGGGCACGCGGCGCGCGCCGGCGAGCCAGCCCTGGGCGTCGATGCCCGTGCGGGCCGGTCTGGAACCTTTGCGGCTGGTCGGCGTCTTTTTCATCGTGCAGCCATTCGAACTGGGAGACATCATGAAGCAGTGCTTGCGCGCCTGTCAGGTTGTGGCGGCGCTTCTGCTCGCCGCCGGAGCGGCACGGGCGGCCGATCCCGCCGCATTCCCCGATATCCGCATCCCCTACGAGCGGCATGTCCTGCCCAATGGGCTGACGCTGCTGCTGCACGAGGACCACAAGGCGCCGATCGTCGCGGTCAACGTCTGGTACCACGTCGGCAGCAAGGACGAACGCCCCGGCCGCACCGGCTTCGCGCACCTGTTCGAGCACCTGATGTTCAACGGCTCGGAGAACCACGACGACGAATTCTTCCGCCCGCTGGAGCCGGCCGGCGCGACCAAGATGAACGGCACGACGTGGTACGACCGCACCAACTACTTCCAGAACGTGCCGACCAGCGCGCTGGACCTGACGCTGTGGCTGGAATCCGACCGCATGGGTCACCTGCTCGGCGCGATCGACCAGAAGAAGCTCGACGAACAGCGCGAGGTGGTGCTCAACGAGAAGCGCCAGGGCGAAAATGAGCCCTACGGCAAGGTCGATGAGCTCATCGCAGCGGCGACCTATCCCGTCGGCCACCCGTATTCGTGGACGACGATCGGCTCCGAGGAGGACCTCAAGGCGGCGACCCTCGATGATGTCAAGCAGTGGTTCCGCGATCACTACGGCGCGGCCAACGCGGTGCTGGTGATCGCCGGCGACATCGATCCCGCCGAGGTCAAGAAGAAGGTCGAGCACTACTTCGGCGACATCGCGCCCGGTCCGGCGCTCAAGCGCCACGGCTCCTGGATCGCCAAGATGAGCGGCGAGAAGCGTGCGACGCTGCAGGACCGCGTGCCGCAGACGCGCCTGTTCAAGACCTGGAACATCCCCGGCTTCTGCGAGACGGACGCCAACCTGCTCGGCATCGCCGCGGACGTGCTCGGCAGCGGCAAGAACAGCCGGCTCTACGAGCGCCTGGTGTACCGCGACCAGACTGCGACAAAAGTCAGCGTCGGCCTGGGCCCGTTCGAGATCGGCTCGCAGTTCCAGATCGACGTGATGGTCAAGCCCGGCGGCGACGCGACCGCGGTCGAGCGCGCCATCGACGAGGAAGTCGCGCGTTTCCTCAAGGACGGCCCGACCAAGGCCGAGCTGGAGCGTGCGCGCACCAAGGTCTTCGCGTCAGCGCTGCGCGGCCTCGAACGCATCGACGGCTTCGGCGGCAAATCCGCGCAACTGGCGCAGTACCAGGTCTATTGCGGCACACCGGACCGCTACACGGCGGAACTGCGCGAGATCCGCGACGCGACGCCACTGCAGATCCGCGACGTCGCGCGCCGCTGGCTGGCCGACGGCGTGTTCGTGCTCACGGTCGAGCCGCTGCCCGAGTACACCGCGGCGAAGAGCGGCGCCGACCGCTCCAAGCTGCCGGCGCCCGGGGAAGCGCCCGATCTGAAGCTGCCCGCGCTGCAACGTGCGACGCTGTCCAACGGCCTGAAGCTGGTCGTCGCCGAGCGTCACGCCGCGCCGGTCGTGCAGCTGTCGTTGATCGCCGACGCCGGCTATGCGGCGGACATGGGCATCAAGCCGGGCACCGCCAAGCTCACGCTCGACATGCTCGACGAGGGCGCCGGCGCCTACGACGCGCTGGCGCTCGCCGCGCGCGCCGAGGAACTCGGCGCGCAGATCAGCGCCGGGTCGAATCTGGACAGTTCCTTCGTCAGCCTCAACGCACTCAAGGCCCGTCTCGAACCCAGCCTCGACCTGTACGCCGACGTGCTGCTGCGGCCACGCTTCCCGGCCCACGAACTGGAACGCCTGCGCAAGCTGCAGATCGCCGCGATCCAGCAGGAGAAGGCACAGCCCTACGGCATCGCCACGCGCCTGTACCCGCGGCTGATCTACGGCGAAGGACACGCCTACGCCAATCCGCGCAGCGGCAACGGCACCGAGGACAGCGTCGCCTCGATCGGCATCGACGACCTGCGCGCGTTCTATGCGAACTGGCTGCGGCCTGACAATGCCACGCTGCTGGTCGTCGGCGACACCACGCTGGCCGAGATCCGCCCGGCGCTGGAACGCCGTTTCGGCGGCTGGAAGGCCGGCCCGACGCCCAAGCCGCAGAAGAATCTGGCCGGCGTCGCGCTGCCGCAAAGACCGCGCATCTTCCTGGTCAACCGCACCGCCGCCGAGCAGTCCCTGATCATGGCCGCGCACCTGGCTCCGCCCAAGTCCGACCCGGACGACCTGGCGATGCAGCTGGCCAACACCGCGCTCGGCGGCAACTTCGTGTCGCGGCTGAACATGAATCTGCGCGAAGACAAGCACTGGAGCTACGGCGCCGGCAGCGTGATCTCCGGAGCGAAGGCGCAGCGGCCGTTCTTCGCCTATGCATCGGTGCAGAGCGACAAAACCATCGAGTCGATGCGCGAAGTGCGCACCGAACTGTCTGCGATCGGCACGACCCGGCCACTGCGCCCGGACGAGATCGACTTTGCCCGCGACAGCCTGGTGCGTGCGCTGCCCGGCGACAACGAAACCGCCGCCGAGATCGGAACGTCGATCTCCAGCATCCTGGTCTATGGGCTGCCGGACAGCTACTGGAACGATTTCGTCGATAAGGCGGCGGCACTGTCACCCACCGACGTCAATGCCGCGACGCGGCGCTTGATTCAGCCGGACGCGCTGACCTGGATCGTCGTCGGCGACCTGGCGCGCATCGAGCAGCCGATCCGCGATCTCGCTTGGGGCGAGGTCACCGTGCTGGACACGGACGGCAACACGCTCCGCTGAACGGCCGATCCCGGAAGTCGCGGCCATGGCGGGCCGCGGCGGGTCCAGGAGGACACGACGCAAAAAAAGCGCCGCTGCGTCGGCAGCGGCGCGAGTCAATGCCTCTGGGAATCAGTGCCGGAAGGACGTCAGCGCATCTCGCCCAACGGGCGCGTGAACGTGTACTTCGCCGGTTCGACGACGAACTTCTTGGCCGGATTGACCGGCGCCTCGAACTGGATCAATGCCAGCGGCAGCGAGGCCACGAACAGCCCGGTGCCGGCCACCAGGCCGACGAAGCTCAGCGGACGCACGATCAGCAGGTCGAAGGTCATCGCCACCGCCGACGGCGCCTCATCGACGCTGTCCCCGGCCACCTGCGCACTCGCCGCGGACGCCGCCACGAGCAACGCGGCGGCCACGGCCATCCTGTTCATGCCCTTCATTGGAGTACCTGCGCTTTTGCCAAGCCGGACAAAAGCTTAGGCAGCAAAGCGAAAGCTGTCAACGAAGAGCCTCTTCCAATGACACATGAGCCTGAAGGGGGTGCGTGATTCCAACGTGAAGTGAGCCTGAAAGGCCGGCGGGGCGGCGGGATCATCGGAGGATGA
>NZ_JBEAAM010000035.1:0-27770 GCF_040066175.1 Fontimonas sp. SYSU GA230001 | reverse complement strand
AGATCAAGGTCATCAAGCGCATGGCCTACGGCTTCCGCGACGACCACTACTTCTTCCTCAAAATCCGCGCAGCGTTCCCCGGAATCGGGTGAAGAACCTTATTTCAGCTTGATCAGCAGCGCGTCGATGCCGTTCTCGTCGAGCCGCGCCATCGTGCCCTGCACGCGCGACCAGTTCGACTCGGGCCCGATGCGCACGCGGTAGTAGGTGTCCTTGCCGTCGATGGTAATGCTCTCGATGCGGGACTCGATTCCGATCAGCGCGAGCGAAGCCTTCCGGCGCTCGGCCTCGGCCTGTGAACGATACGACGCGACCTGGATGACGAAGCTGCCCTCGCCGGCAGCTGCCTTGGGTGCGCCCGGCGGCGCCGGGGACTGCACCTGTTCCTTGGGCACGACGACTTCCTGATCGCGCAGGATCTCGTAAAAGGTGAAGCGCGGCTTTTCCTTGGGCGGCAGCGGAATGGCAGCGCTCTTGCTCTTGCCGGGCGTCGCTTCCGGCCGCGCCTGGGCGACCGGCTCGGTGGGCATCAGCGATTGCGCGGGCGGCCGCGAGACATAGACGAAGGCGGCGACGGCCAGTCCCATCGACAGACCGGCGGCGAGCCAGATCCAGCCGGGCATGCCGCCGCCTGAACCGCCGCCGCCGCGTCCGCGGGCCTGCTGGCGGCGGTTGCCGCCGCGCTGTGCGTAGTCGCGCGCCATCACATCTTCTCGGGTGCCGACACGCCGAGAATGGCGAGGCCGTTGCGGATCACCTGGCCGGTGGCCTGGATCAGCGCCAGACGCGCCGCCTGCAGTTCCGGATCGTCCTCGACGAGGAAGCGGTGCACGTTGTAGTAGGCGTGCAGCGCCTCGGCGACGTCCTTGAGGAAGAACACCAGCGTGTGCGGCGTGTACGCGCAAGCCGCGCGCTCCAGTGTCTCCGGATAGCGGTTGAGCAGGGTCAGGAGCGCCTTCTCGTGCTCGTTGGTCAACCGGTGCAATGCCTGTTTCGCGGCGTGCGCATCCCAGGTTCCGCCCTTGTCGGCGAGCTGCTGGAACACGCTGCGGATGCGCGCGTGCGCGTACTGCACGTAGTACACCGGGTTGTCGGTCGTCTGCGAGCGCGCGAGGTCGATGTCGAACTCGAGGTGCTGGTCGTGCGAGCGCGTCAGATAGAAGAAGCGCGTCGCGTCGGTACCGGCCTCGTCGATCAGGTCCTGCAGCGTGACGAAGTTGCCGCTGCGCTTGCCCATGCGCCCGGACGAGAGCGTGACGAACTGGATCAGCTGCACGTTCAGTGCGTCCTTGCGCCCGGTCAGGGCCTCGATCGCGGCACGCACGCGCGCGATGTAGCCATGATGGTCCGCGCCCCAGACGTCCATCAGCATCGGCCAGCCGCGGTCGAGCTTGTCGATGTGATAGGCGAGGTCGTTGCAGTAGTAGGTGGCGGCGCCGTCGGCCTTGATCAGGACGCGGTCCTTCTCGTCGCCGAACTGCTCGGTCCTCATCCACAGCGCGCCGTCGCGCTCGTAGGTGAGGTTGAGCTTTTCGAGGCGCGTCAGCGCCTTGCTGACGAAGCCGCTGTCCACCAGGGCCCTCTCCGAGGTCCACTGGTCGAACTCGACGTTGAAGTCGGCCAGCGTCTTGCGGATCGCAGCGAGCTGGTCGGCGAGCGCGGCGTTGCGCACCTGTTCATAGCGCTCGCCGAGCAGCGCCCTGGCACGGGCGACGAAGGCGTCCATGAACGCTTCCTGGCCAGCCTTCTTGTCGGCCTTCTCCTGCTCGCTGTCGGCAGGACCTGCGATCGGCTCCTCGGGCAGGCCGTCGAGCACGGTCTGTGCCGGAAACCGCAGGCCGTCGCCATGCTCGGCGTGCAGCCTCTGCGCCGTGCGCCGGATGTACTCGGCCGGATAGGCGCGCTGCGGCAGCGGCACGTTTTCGCCGCACAGTTCGAGATACCGCACCCAGACGGACAGCGCGAGGATGTCCACCTGACGGCCGGCATCGTTGATGTAGTACTCGCGCCAGACGGTCCAGCCGGTCGCGGCGAGCAGCTTGGCGACGGAATCGCCGTACGCGGCGTTGCGTCCGTGGCCGACGTGCATCGGCCCGGTCGGATTCGCGGACACGAATTCGACCATGATCCGGCCCTTGCGGCCGGAATCGTCGCGGCCGTAGGCCGCGCCCTGGTCCAGCACCTCCGACACGACCGACTGGAAGGCCGCGGACGCGAGAAAGAAGTTGATGAAGCCGGGGCCGGCGATCTCGACCTTGGCGACCCGCGCCGAAGCCGGCAGGTGCCGGACCAGCATTTCGGCGACCGCGCGCGGTGGCTTGCCCAGCGGCTTGGCCAGCTGCAGGGCCAGGTTGGTCTGGAAGTCGCCGAACTTCGCGTCCTTGGTCGCGTCGAGCTGGACCGCCGGCGCCGCGTCGGCGTTCAGCTCGGCCAGGGTGCGCTGCAGCGCCGTCGCCAGCAGCTCGTGCAAATGCTCTTTCATCCGGATTCTTTCGCGGCACGCGCCGCAAGCCACAAGGCCGCGGATTCTACCGTCGCGCGGCGGCGCCTGCCGGACCGGCGTCGCCGCGCCGGGCGCGGAAGGCCAGCGGCGAGGTGCCGGACCAGCGCCGGAAGGCGTGGATGAAGGCCGCCGGTTCCGCATAGCCGAGCTGCTCGGACACGGCCTCGACACTGAGCCCGGTCTCGCGCAGCAGGTGCTGCGCCTTGGCAAAGCGCGCCTGCGCGAGCAGCCGACGGTAGCTCGTGCCCTCCTCGCTCAGGCGGCGGCGGAAGCTGCGTTCGGACAGGCCGAACAGACGCGCGACGCGCACGGCGTCCGGGTACTGCCGGTCGTAGAGCTGCAGTTGCTGCACCACCCGTGCCGACAGTTCCTGCAGTTCGCGGCGCTGCGCCTGCAGCTGCTCGTCGCAGAGGCGACGATAGATCTTCTGCGCGGCCGGGTCGTGGGTCGGGAACGGCCGTTCGAGATCCTCGTTGCGCACCCAGAAGCGGCCCTGCTGCTCGCCGAACACGACCGGGCAGCCGAAGTACGCCGCATAGGCGGCGGCCTCGGGCGGCCTCGGGTAGGGCATGTCGATGTGCTCGGCGTTGAGATTGATGCCCAGCGAAGTCTGGATGTCGCGCAGCAGCTTGTAGGTGCCGGACATCTCGCCGTCCATGCGGAAGCGGAACGCGCGCCGCGGCAGCGGGATGGGCGTGAGCACCAGCGCGCTCAGGCGCGGGCCCTGCTGGAAATCGAGCGCGCTGTAGAGATAGGTCAGGCGCTGGTAGTGCACGCCGGTGCGCATCGCCTCGAAGCCGTTGGCGCAGGTCATCAGCAGCATCGTCAACGGACCATAGCCGGCGAAGCCGAAGGCCTGTCCGCTCTTGAGTCCCGCGAGCGGATCGCGCAGCCGTTCGGCGATCTCGACGTGAATCTGCAGTTCCAGCGCGCGGTCGATGCGCGCGGCCGGATCGAGCGTGGCCAGCGGCAGGCCGTGGCGCTCCAGTACCGGCGCGACGTCCTCGCCCAGCTGCTGCAGGCCCTGCAGGGTGTACATCAGACCGAGGATCGGGCGGGTATTCACGACCTGCCGAGCTTGCGCCCTTTGGCCGAATCGATCAATTCATCGCCGCTGCGGACATGGTCCCGACCGTCCCGCGCGCCTAGATTGACCCGGCCCGCACGGTTTGCGGGCGCGACGAGGAGACACGACATGGCTGCTGCTGACGGACGTTCCCGCCCTTCCACCACGGAGGTCGATGTCGCCATCATCGGCGCCGGCTTCGGCGGCCTGTGCATGGCGATCAAGCTGCTGGAGGCCGGCAAGCGGAACTTCGTCGTCCTCGAAAAGGCGCACGAGGTCGGCGGTACCTGGCGCGACAACAGCTACCCGGGCGCGGCCTGCGACGTGCAATCGCACCTGTATTCCTACTCGTTCGCACCCAAGGCCGACTGGAGCCAGCGCTATGCCGGCTGGCGCGAGATCCAGGACTACATCCTCAAGGTCACCGACGACTACCAGCTGCGCCCGTACATCCGCTTCGGCCAGGAAGTCACCGGCGCCGAGTTCCAGCAGAGCGAGGGCAAGTGGCGCATCCTGACGCGCAGCGGCGACACCATCGTCGCGCGCCACTGGGTGCTCGCATCCGGTCCGCTGCACGTGCCGCAGATCCCGAAGATCCCCGGCATGGAGCGCTTCAAGGGCCGGATGTTCCACTCCGCGCAGTGGGATCACGGCTACGATCTCACCGGCAAGAACGTCGTCTCGATCGGCACCGGCGGCAGCGCGGTCCAGTACCTGCCGGAGATCGCACCCAAGGTGAAGCAGCTCTACGCCTTCCAGCGCACGCCGGCCTGGGTGATCCCGCGCGACGTGCGCCGCTATTCCGGCATCGAGAAAAAGCTGTTCGCGCGCTTCGACGTGCTGCGCCAGCTGCACCGCGCGCGCCTGTACTGGAGCAACGAGTCGCGCGTGTGGCCGATCTTCCATCCGGCGCTGGCGCGCGGCCTGCAGAAGCTCGCCGAGCTGTTCATCCGTCACCAGGTCAAGGACCCGGAACTGCGCCGCAAGCTGACGCCGGACTACACCATCGGCTGCAAGCGTGTGCTGATCTCCAACGTCTATTACCCGACCTTCAACCGGCCCAACGTCGAGCTGGTCACCGACGGCATCCGCGAGATCCGCGAGCACAGTATCGTCACCACCGACGGCCAGGAACGCCCGGCCGACTGCATCATCCTCGGCACCGGCTTCGTCGTCGATCCGCGCATCTACATGAAGGACTTCAGGCTCGTCGGCCGCGACGGCCACACGCCGGCGCGCGACTGGGCACGTGCACCCGAGGCCTACCTGGGCACGACGATGACCGGCTACCCGAACATGTTCCAGCTGGTCGGTCCGAGCACCGCGCTGGGCCACAACTCGATCATCTTCATGATCGAGGCGCAGGTGAACTACATCATGGACTGCCTGCGCGAGCTCGAGGCGCGCGGCGCCGACTGGCTCGACGTCAAGCCCGAAGTGCAGCGCGCCTTCAACGCCGAGGTGCAGGCCAATATCAAGGGCTCGGTGTGGAGCACCGGCTGCCAGTCCTGGTACCAGACCGCCGACGGCGTCAACTTCACCATCTGGCCGTGGTCCACCTGGCGCTTCTGGCTGCGCACGCGCAAGGTGAACCCGGCCGAATACGACTGGGTGAAGTGCGAAACTCCGGCGGTTGCGCCGAAGCGGGGCACCGAGGCAGAAGCGGCCTGAAGCAGGGGTGTACGCGGTCAGGGCGGTGCGGCGTCGAGCCGTGCCGCCTCGGCCGCGACATGCCCTGCCAATGCGGCGACGAAGCCACGCAGTCCGGTCATCGGTGACAGGTCGGCGCACTGGCCGGTCTTCGCCGCGCTCCGGGGTGTGGCGAGAACAGCAGCGCTGCTGTACAGGCCTTCCTTTACCAACCGCTGACAGAGCAGATCGTACCGCTGCAGATAGGACGCCCCCTTGAATCCCGCCATCAGCGGAAAATGGGGCGAACGGTCATTGACCGCGGAGCGCGACTCTGGTGCATCTTCGACAAGCATCAGCCAACCCGCGAAAGGGCGCGGCTGGCGACCGAAAGCGCCTTCGCGGTACGCCGTCCAGAAGTCGGTCGCGGTGCCGAGGGCTTCCTCCGCGCGGTTATTGAAGTTGTTGCCAAACGAGGGACCGACCTGGCTTTTCAGCTCGATCGCTGCGACCAACGTGCCCTTGTACGTCACCAGAACGTCCCACAGCTTCGTGGGCCGGAAATAACCCGGCAGCGTCAGCACCGCACGTTTCTGGTGGATCTGCGCGTGCGCAAGGCCGTTGGCCCTGATCACATCAATCATCAAGGACAGGAAGCCGTCCATGTTCTTGCCCGCCGTCACGCCGGCACGCTCGCCTTGGTCGAGTTTTCCCGATGCGGCCTGCTTCTCCTGCGCCGCCCGTCGGGTCGACCAGAAACCGCGGACTGCCGTGCGTGCCTTCTGCTCGTAGTTGGCGAGATCAAGGGACATTCATGCTCCGTTGCCGCCGAGGGCGGAGCGTTCGGTTGGGCTCAGACCATAGAGTGCGAACACCGCATGGTCACAGCCCCTCATGTCCCGTTGCCGGGCCGCAGTCGCAAGTGCCTCGCGCACCGTGGGGGAAACGCTTCGCCACGACGGTAGGCGGATGCGGCGCAGATACTGCGCCTGAAAGCGCAGAAATCCACCGCGCATCTTCGTCGAGTAGGTGGCGATGAACAGGCGCGTCAGTGCCGAGAGCAGAACGGCCTGCAGCGCGTGCAGATCCCATTCCTCGGACGTGATGAAGTAAAGATTGTGGTGTGGATAGAGATGCCCCGACTCATACACGACGTTGGCTTCGCCCTTTATGTCAGGAATGAGCAGCTTGGGCTGTGATGCCAGTGCCGGAGTGATTCGGTCGATCGTGCGATACCAATGTGCCGGCGCTTTCTGCGCGCAGTGGCGCCCGGCAATCTGTGTCTTGCGGAGTTCCAGGTAACGGCGCAGGCGGGGGTACCGCTGCAGATCGACCAGATCTCCATCGTCCGCGAACGGATTGATCACCCCCTGACCGGTCCAGTGGACTTCGCCGGACTGGATGTCTCGCGTTGTCGCAAGAGGCAGCTTGCGATCCGGTTCGACATCGAGCTCGTCGAATGGGCCGATGAAGGCCTTGTCGGCGCCTGTGGCCACACCAATGCCAATTCGGCACCCAGACTGCTCGATCGCAGGAAACTGCTGCTCGATGCGGCGTATCAGCGCCATCTGATCCGACGATTCGAGCAGCCAAGGCTGATCGCCCGCCACAACGCCGGCGAGTTCACGAATCTCGCGATGATCTGCCGGCAGCACAGGTGCGCGCAGCCCCGCCGCCAAGCGCATCAGTGCGGCTTGGTTAACGACGGGACGGTGAGCCACCCTGGTGCTGAGCCCCTTCTGTCGCGCGATAACGGTGATCGCGGGATAGGTGGCGACGTCCAGCTGGAATGCCGACGTGCCCACCATGTCGACGTACACCTGCAGATGAAACCGTTCCGCAACGAGGCGCCGCAGCGGCCCGCCGTAGCGGTTCTTCATCCAGCGATCCGCGCAGATGAAACCCAGGACGCCGCCCTCCGCCAGCAAGCCCAGTGAACGCTCGATGAAGGGAATATAGAGGTCGGCCCGGTCGTACAGCGTTCGATAGCGGCGGCGGTACTCTGCAAGAAGCGGCGCCGGAATCAGCTCCTGCCGCACGTAAGGCGGATTGCCGATCGCGAAATCGAACTCGCCGTCGATGGCCAGCAAGAGGAAATCGCCCTGTAGCAGCCACTTCCCGCACAACGCGGCCGCAGTTGCCGGTGACATGCCTTCGCCTCGGAGCAGGGTCAGCAGCCGCGTACGGGTCTCGTCAAAGGTGGCACGATGTAGTTCGACACCGCGGATCGCGTCGACGAGATCACGCAATGGAACACCAGACGGGCCGGTGTGCGCGCGCCAGGACTTGAGCAGCCGTCGCACCGCCGCAATCAGGAAATCGCCGCCGCCGAACGAAGGCTCCAGCAGGCGCTTCTCGTGTAGTGGACGGGCTTCGTCGTAGCCGGCCAGATCGAGAATGAACTCGACCACTTCCGGACGGGTGAACACGGCGCCGCGCGCTTCATGGCCACCCGCCTGCGCCATCGCGTCGACCGCCGAGCGCAGCTGCGCAGGCAGCTGGCCGCCCACGGCATCACATAGGTCGAAAGCGAGTTGCTCGGCCGCCAAAGGATCAGTTCTCGGGTTGCTGCGCCGCAGGGATGACCATGCGCGATTATCGCTGAACCCCGGGACATCGGTGGGCTTCGACCGAGAAGGCGGTCACAGGACTCACATCAGATCGTAGGGATCGACGTCCACCGACCAGCGCACCTGGCGGGCACCGGGAAGCTGGTCGAGCCGGGGCACCGCGGCGGCCAGCGCCTTGTGCAGGGGCGCGCGGCGGGCCGACTGCAGCAACAGCTGCGCGCGCGTGAAGCCGGCGCGACGTTCCATGCCGGACGGCATCGGGTCGGCGACGCGGACGCCGCGGTGCCCCGCGAACAGCCGCTGCGCGGCTTCGAGGAAGCGCAGCGGCAGCCCCGCGTCGCGCGACTCGACGCGCAGCAGCGCGAGGTGGCTGTACGGCGGCAACTCGGCCTGCTCGCGTTCGAGCAGCAACTGCGCGCACAGCGCGCCATAGCCTTTTTCCGCGAGCGTGCGCAGCTGCGGGTGATCGGGCTCGTGCGTCTGCAGCCACACCTCGCCGGGCTGGCCGGCGCGCCCGGCACGCCCGGCGACCTGGGTGACGAGCTGGCCCATGCGCTCGACCGCACGGAAGTCGCTGCCGTACAGCGCCTGGTCGGCGGAGACGATGCCGACCAGCGACAGGCCCGGGAAGTCGTGGCCCTTGGCGAGAATCTGCGTACCGACCAGGATCTGCACGCGCCCTTCGCGGATGTCGGCGAGCTGGCGTTCCAGCGCTGCGCCGCTGGTGATGCGGTCGGAATCGAAGCGCGCGACGCGGTACTGCGGGAAGCGGTTGGCCAGCGCCTGCTCGATGCGCTCGGTGCCGGCGCCGATGGCGAGCAGCGCGCTCGCGCCGCAGGACGGGCAGCTGCGCGGCGCCGGCTGCTGCGCGGCGCAGTGGTGGCAGATCAGCAGGCCGCGGCCGCGATGCAGCGTCATGTGCGCGTCGCAGTGCGTGCACGGCGCGCTCCAGCCACAGGCGTGGCACAGCAGCACCGGCGCGTAGCCGCGGCGGTTGAGGAACAGCAGCACCTGTCCGCCGTCGCCGAGATGACGTTCGATCGCCTGGATCAGCGGCGGCGACAGTCCGTGATCGAGGGGCAGCCCGCGCACGTCGAGGATGCGCACGCGCGGCGGCGGTGTCGCGCGCACGCGCTGTGACAGCACGATATGGCGGTAGCGGCCGCTGCGCGCGTTGTGCAGCGACTCGAGCGACGGCGTCGCGCTACCGAGCAGCACCGGCACGCCGCACTTCTGCGCGCGCAGGATCGCGACGTCGCGTGCCGAGTAGCGCAAGCCGTCCTGCTGCTTGTACGAGGTGTCGTGTTCCTCATCGACGACGATCACGCCCAGCCGCGCGAATGGCAGCCACACTGCCGAGCGCGTGCCGATGACCACCCGTGCGTCGCCTGCGCGCGCGCGCAGCCAGACCTGTTCGCGTTCATGCTCGCCCAGCGCCGAGTGGTAGCTGTCCACCCCGGGGCCCAGGCGTTCGCGGAAGCGCGCCACCAGCTGCGGCGTCAGGCCGATCTCCGGCGCCAGCACCAAGGCCTGCGCGCCGGATGCCAGCGCGGTCTCGATGCGGCGCAGGTACAGCTCGGTCTTGCCGCTGCCGGTCACGCCTTCGATCAGATGCACGCCGAAACCGTCGGCGGCCTGTTGCAGCTGCGCCAACGCCGCGGCCTGTTCCGGCGTCGGTGGCGGCGCCGGTGCGTGGATCGCGGAACCCGGCAGCGTCGCCGCGTGTTCGATCCAGCCGGCGTCCCGCGCGCGACGTAACACGTCCGCGCCGCAGGCGAGCGCGTCGCGGGCGCGTGGGCCGGACTGCAGGGTTTCGAGCAGGGCCCTCTGTGCCCGGTGGCGCGCCGGCAGTGTCTCGAGTGCGGCGCGGCCGGCGGCGGTCAGCGCATAGATCCGCGGCCGCTCCAGCTGCGCCGGCGCGCCGCGGCGCAGACGGCCGGGCAAGGCCGTGGCGCAAACCTCGCCGAGCGGGTGCAGGTAGTAATCCGCCGCCCACTCGCAGACCGCGAGCAGGTCCGGCGGCAGCAGCGGTGCATCGTCGAGCAGCGCGCCGATCGGGCGGAAATCCGCGGCATCGGCGCCCGTCTCACGCGGCGGTGCGACGACGACGCCGACCCGTTCACGGCGTCCGAACGGCACGCGCACGCGGCAGCCGCGGCGCAGCTTCGCGGCCAGCTCGGCCGTGACGCGGTAGTCGAAGCTGAGATACAGCGGAACCGGCACCGCGATGCTGGCCAGAAGGACCGTCAAAGCTTGTGGATAACTGTGTGGATGCAAGCCGGCGCCGCCGCGCAGGCCTGCGGGAAGGCCGCGAAGACGATTCCCGTCCCCTTCGACGGCAGAGAAATAATCGTCATTGAATCAATGAAGTCCACGAACATGACGACATCTTGACGAGAACCGGTCTTGATTGTGACAGCGAGGCGTGTTCCACGGTCACTGTGTATAAGGAGCCGCCGGGAGCGGCCGATCATATACCCCAGGGCCGCGGAACGCGGCGCCCGCACCCGCGCATAATCCGTCGTCATGGAAGCCCTGTCCGAAGCCTATGCCGACCCGCTGTTCCTGTGGATTCCGGTGGCCACGGTGCTGCTCAGCATGGTCGCGTTTCTGGCCTTTGCCGGGCCGCTGACCTGGCTCGCCGCGCGCGATCCGGCCTGGGCGCGGCGCTGGAAGATTCAGAACACGCGCGGCGCGAGACTGAGCGAGGCCGAAGCCGAGGCGCGCGGCATCCTCGTGCAGGGATCGCGCATGGTGCGCCTGTCGGTCCAGCAGTGGCTGATCAACAACGTCTGGATGTTCGCGGCGGCCATCGCGGCCTGGCCGCTGATGCGTCTGTCCGGCATCCACACCGGCCCGCTGCCGCCGGTCTGGGTGCTGGTCCTGCAGCTGCTGTTCTGCATCTATCTCGACGACTTCCTCTACTACTGGATGCACCGCGCGATGCACACGCGCTGGCTGCTCCGGCACGTGCACGGCCGCCATCACCGCGTCCTGGCACCGTGGGCGATCACCGGCCATTACATGCACCCGCTGGAATACGTGCTGACCGGCTCGCTGGCCTTCCTCGGCCCGGCGCTGCTGGGCGCACACGTCGCCCTGCTGTGGATCTGGATCGTGTTCCGGCAGTGGGAGGCGGCCGAAGGCCATGCCGGCTATGACTTGCCGTGGACGCCGACGCACGGGCTGCCCGGATCGCACGGTGCGCTGCATCACGACTTCCACCATGCCCGCGTGCGCGGCAACTACGCCGGCTTCCTGCCGATCTGGGACCGCATGTTCGGCACGCTGGTGCGCGACTACGACCGCGCGCTGCAGGACTGGAAAGCGCGCGCGTGAGCGAGGCGCGCGCCCTGCCGGCGCTGATCGCCGGCGCGACGCTGATCGGCCTCGCGCCGGTCTTCGTGCGCCTCGCCGAAGTCGGTCCGACTGCGGTCGCATTCTGGCGGCTCGCGCTGGCCGCGCCGGTTCTGGGCATCTGGCTGCTGACGTCCCCGGGTCCCCGCGCCGATGAGCCCGCACGGTTGCCGTGGGGACTCTGGCTCGGCGGTGCGTTCTTCGCCGGCGATCTCGCCGTCTGGCACCAGTCGATCCACTGGACCTCGGTCGCCAACTCGACGCTGCTGACCAACCTCGCCCCGGTGTGGGTGTCGCTGGTCGCGTGGCTGGCCTTCGGCGAGCGCATCGGCCGCGTGTTCGTCGGCGGCCTGCTGCTGACGCTGGCCGGCGCCGTCGTGCTGATGGCGGACAGCCTGAAGATCTCGGCACAGACGCTGGCCGGCGACGGCATGGCCATCCTCACCTCGCTGTTCTACGCCGGCTATCTGCTGGTGCTGAGCCGCAGCCGCGCACAGTTCTCGACGCCGGCGGTGATGTTCTGGACCACCAGCGCCGCGGCGCTGTGCACGCTGCCCATCGTGCTCGCGCTGGGCGAACTCCTGTGGCCGGCCTCGGCGCGCGACTGGCTGCTGCTCGGCGGGCTGGCGCTGCTCTCGCATGTCGGCGGCCAGGGTCTGATCGCCTACGGCTTCGCGCACCTGCCGGCGTCGTTCTCGGCGGTGAGCCTGCTGGTGCAGCCGGTCGCGGCGACGGTGTTCGCCTGGCTGCTGCTGGCCGAACCCTTCGGTGCACAGCAGGCACTCGGTGGCGGCATCGTGCTCGGCGGCATCCTGCTGTGCCGGCGCGCGATGCGCGCGGACCGAACGCTCACTCGGCGTCGAGTCTGCGCCGCACGCCGCTGTCGGCCAGCGAGAACGGCGTAAACGCGGTGTCGAGATCGTAGATGTCCACGTTCTCGGCGCGCTTGAGCCGGTTGACGATGAAGTAGGTCACCGGCGTCATCACCGCCTCCACCGAGACTTTCATCACGAAGTTGAAGACCACGACCGCCGCGAGCGCATCGTTGGTCCAGATGCCGTAGAACGCGATCGGATAGAAGATCAGCGAGTCGGCGCCCTGGCCGCAGATCGTCGAGCCGATCGTGCGCATCCACAGGAACCGGCCCTGCGTCCACAGCTTCATCTTCGCCATCACGTAGGAGTTGATGAAGTCGCCGACCCAGTAGGCGACGATGCTCGCCGCGACGATGCGCCAGGTGTTGCCGAACACGATCTCCAGCGCCGGCTGCAGGGTCGCGTTCCACGGCTCGTCCGGGCTCGGCGGCATGCGCAGGATGATCGCGGACATGACCGTCGCGAAGATCAGCGCACCGAAGCCGGCCCAGATCGCGCGCCGTGCGCGCGCGTAGCCGTACACCTCGGTCAGCACGTCGCCAAAGATGTAGGCGACCGGGAAGAACAGGTTGCCGGCGCCGAACGAGAACGCGCCCAGCAGCGGCAGCTCGATCGTGCAGACTTTGCCGGGCCCGATCAGGTTCGAGCACAGAAGGACCGCGACCATGCCGGCGACCAGAAAGTCGTAATAGCGGAACGCGCGCATCAGCATTCCACCTGCGGCGCCCCAGCGACGGGTCGCGGTCCACTAGGCGCGGCATCC
This sequence comes from Fontimonas sp. SYSU GA230001, assembly GCF_040066175.1. Classification (NCBI taxonomy): domain Bacteria; kingdom Pseudomonadati; phylum Pseudomonadota; class Gammaproteobacteria; order Nevskiales; family Nevskiaceae; genus Fontimonas; species Fontimonas sp. SYSU GA230001. The sequence continues at coordinate 15,007 of NZ_JBEAAM010000035.1, read as the reverse complement.
ATGCCTCGCCAAGTGGATCCGGCCAGGGGCATCCGCAGCCCCTGGCGTTCGCCGCGCTCGCAAGCAGTGCTTGCGACGCAGCGCGGCTCACCCATACCGGCGACCAGAAAGTCGTAATAGCGGAACGCGCGCATCAGTATCCCGCCGGCGATGACCCAGCGACGGGTCGCGGTCCACTAAGCGCGCCGACCGGCCGGGGCGACGCGTTCACAGCGCACGCAGGCGCCGCACCAGATGGCGCGCGAGATTGCGGTAGAGGATGCAGCCGGCGCGCGGGTCGGCTTCGGTCAGCGCGCGGAACTGGGCGTTGGGCAGGAAGAACAGCTGCACGGCTTCGAGCGCGCGCGCGGTCGCCGACAGCGGCAAGCCGTCGAGCAACGAGTACTCACCGACGCAGTCGCCCGGCCGCAGCACGCTCAGCTGCTCGCCGTCGAGATCGTCCTCGACGCGGCGGTAGATCGCGATCGTGCCCGACAGCAGGATGAACAGGCCCAGCCCGCCGCGCACGTCCTGCACCAGCAGCGGATCGGCGCGCTGCAGCTCCAGCGTCCGGCCGCGCCGGACCATCGTCGCGAGGACCTCGTCAGGCAAGTCCTGCACGATCGGCGAGGCCCGCAGGGCGGCGGTCCATGCTGGCTCGCTGGCGACGTCGTTCATGACAGGCTCCCTTGCGCGTCGGTGTCGCGCCGATCGTAGCGCGATCGCCGCAGGTCACGAAAAAGGCCCCCGTTTCCGGGGGCCCTGGTCGGAGCGATGGGATATGCGCTCAGTGACCGCCGCCTTCCAGCGACTTGACCGCCTGGATCATCGCGATCATCACCTTCTGCGCATCGCCATAGACCATGTTGCAGTTGTCGCGGAAGAACAACTCGTTTTCGACGCCGGAATAGCCCTTGCCCTGACCGCGCTTGACGACATAGACCTGCTTGGCCTGATCGACGTTGAGGATCGGCATGCCGTAGATCGGCGAGGCCTTGTTGGTGCGCGCCGCCGGGTTCACGGTGTCGTTGGCGCCGATGACGATGGCGACGTCGGCTTCCTTGAACTCGGCGTTGATGTCCTCCATGTCGTAGATGATGTCGTAGGGCACGCCGGCCTCGGCGAGCAGCACGTTCATGTGGCCGGGCATGCGGCCGGCGACCGGGTGGATCGCGAACTTCACCTCGACGCCCGCTTCCTGGATCAGCTTCACGAACTCGTAGAGCTTGTGCTGGGCCTGCGCGACCGCGAGGCCGTAGCCGGGTGCGATGATGACCTTGGACGCGTAGCGCATGTTGATGCCCGCGTCGCCGGCATCGATCGGCTTCATCGTGCCCTGGATCTCCCCGGCGCCCTCGTCGCCGGCCGCGCCGAAGTTGGAGAACAGCACGTTCTTGACGCTGCGGTTCATCGCCTTGGCCATCAGCAGCGTCAGCAGGGTGCCGGCCGAACCGACCACCATGCCGGCGATCATCAGCGCCGGGTTGTTGAGCACGTAGCCCTCGAAGCCGACGGCCAGGCCGGTGAAGGCGTTGTACAGCGAGATCACCACCGGCATGTCGGCACCGCCGATCGGCATCGTCATCATCACGCCGTACACCAGCGCGAGCGCGAAGAACAGCGCGATGACCGGCATCGACACGGCGCCGTGCCGATAGACCATGTAGGCACCGAGCGCGGCGGTGACGAACAGGATCGTGCCGTTGATCGCCTGCAGGCCGGTCAGGCGCAGGGTCTTGTTGATGCGGCCGTCGAGCTTGGCCCAGGCGATCAGGCTGCCTGCCAGCGACACCGAGCCGATCAGGCCGCCGAGCACCGCCAGCGTCAGGCCGACGCTGCCATGGGTCTTGTGGCCGAGCAGTTCGATCGCCGCGATCGTGCCGGCGGCGCCGCCGCCCATGCCGTTGTAGAGCGCGACCATCTGCGGCATCGCCGTCATCGCGACCTTCTTGCCGCTCCACCACGCCCAGCCCAGGCCGACCGCGAGCGCGATCGCGGCGAGGATGACGTTGGTGGTCAGGTGCGGCCGCGCCGCCGCGTTGACGTCGAGCGTGTACAGGAAGCTGGCGACGACCGCGACGACCATGCCCCAGCCGGCGACGACGATGCCGGAGCGCGCCGTGACCGGGCTCGACATGCGCTTGAGGCCGTAGATGAACAGGAACGCGGCGGCGAAATAGGCCGCGTCGATGATCAATGCTGCGTTCATGTGCGCTCCTCAGCCTTTCTTCTTGTCCGACGGCTTGAACATTTCGAGCATGCGCTCGGTCACGACATAGCCGCCGGCGGCGTTGCCGGCGCCGAGCAGCACGCCGAAGAAGCCGATCGCCTGTTCGAGCCCCGTCGAGGCATTGAGCAGCGCCCACAGCGCACCGACGACGACGATGCCGTGCACGAAGTTGGAGCCGGACATCAGCGGCGTGTGCAGGATCGACGGCACGCGGCCGATGATCTCGTAGCCGGTGAAGGCCGCGAGCATGAAGATGTAGAGGGCGACGAAGCCCGTCAGGATCGTGGTTGCATATTCCATGTTCAGCCCTCGACCGCCTTCTTCGCGGCTTCGTTCTTGATCTCGCCGGCGTGCGTCAGGCAGGCCTTGGCGAGCACCTCGTCGTCCCAGTTGACCGCGAACTTCTGGTCCTTGTCGAACATCAGCTCGATCAGGTTGAACTGGTTCTTCGCGTACAGCTCGGACGCGTGTTCGGCCAGCAGCGAAGGCACGTTCAGCGGCGCGACGATCGTCACCTGGCCGATCTGCACGGTCTCGCCCGGCTTGGTGTACTCGCAGTTGCCGCCGCCTTCCGCAGCGAGGTCCACGATCACCGCACCGTTCTTCATGCCATCGACCTGCGCCTTGCTGATCAGCTTCGGCGAAGGGCGGCCGGGGATCGCAGCGGTGGTGATGATCAGGTCCGCCTGCTGGATATGCTTGGTCACGACCGCGGCGACCTTGTCCTTCTCTTCCTGCGTCAGTTCGCGCGCATAGCCACCGGCGCCGCGCGCATCGACGCCGGTATCGACGAACTTGGCGCCCAGCGACTCGGCCTGTTCCTTGGTCTCCGGACGCACGTCGTAGCCCTCGACCATCGCGCCGAGCCGGCGCGCGGTGGCGATCGCCTGCAGACCGGCCACGCCCAGCCCCATCACCAGGCACTTGGCCGGCCGGATTGAGCCGACTGCGGTGGTCATCATCGGCAGGATGCGCGCGAGATTGGTCGCACCCAGCAGTGCGCCGTAGTAGCCGGCCAGCGCGGCCTGCGACGACAGCGCGTCCATCGCCTGCGCGCGCGTGATGCGCGGCACCAGTTCCATCGCGAAGCAGGTGATCCTGCGGTCGCGCATCAGCTTGACCAGTTCCGGCTCGCGGTGCGCATAGACGAAGGACAGCAGGATCGCGCCCTCCTTCATCGCCGCGATCACCTCGGCCGGCGGCGGCTGCACCGAGACGACGATATCCGCGTCCGACACCAGCCCCTGCGGATTGGCCGCAAAGGTGACATTCTTGAATGCGCTGTCCGGGATGCGGCTGTCGGCGCCGGCGCCGGCCTGCATGTGGATCGCACAGCCCAGCTTCGCCAGCTTGTCGGCAACGGCTGGCACCATGGCCACGCGCCGCTCGTTCGCGCGCGTTTCCTTGAGCACGGCAATCTTGACCGCCATCTACGGCTCCCCTTGTGAGACTGGTTCGGCCCCCGGTCCCCCCGGGGCGGCCGCAAAGTCTAGCCCAAGGACTGAGGAATAACACCCAGCCCGACGGGCCGTTGCCGGCCGCTTCGGGGCGGTCAGCGCCGCCCGACCGGCGTAGGATGACGGCAGGCCACTGCCGCAGGTCGAAGATGAAAACCCGCACGCCGCTCCGTGATCTGCCGCCGCTGCCGCTGCAGGAGGCCAGCGAGCTGATCGCGCGCAGCAAGTATTTCCTGCCCGGCGAGACCCTCGACGGCATGCGCCGCCGCCTGGCGCACACGCTCGCGCGCGTCGAGGCACAGCCGGACCGCTGGGAAGAGCTGTTCTATCGCACCCTGCACTACGCGTTTCCGGGCGGCCGCATCATGGCCAATGCCGGTGCCGAGGATCACAAGCCGGGCGTATCGACGATCAACTGCACGGTGTCGCGCACGATCGAGGATTCGATGGCCGGCATCATGCAGGCGGCGTCCGAGGCGGCGCTGACGCTGCGTGCCGGCTGCGGCATCGGCTACGACTTCTCGACGCTGCGGCCGCGCGGCGCGCCGGTGTCCGGCGCCGGCGCGACCACCAGCGGACCGCTGCCGTTCATGGACGTGTTCGATGCGATCTGCCGCACGGTGTCCAGCGCCGGCGGTCGCCGCGGCGCGCAGATGGGCTGCCTCGACATCGGCCATCCGGACATCGAGGATTTCATCGTCGCCAAGCGCGAGGCCGGCCGGCTGCGCGCCTTCAACCTGTCCTGCCTGATCAGCGACGAGTTCATCGCCGCGGTGCGCGAGAACCGCGAGTGGGCGCTGGCCTTCCCGGCGCTGAGCGACGAGGAGAAGGCCGGCGAGATCGTCTGGCGTCGCTGGCCGCTGCGCGAACCGCAGTACACCGTCAACGAACGCGGTGAAACCGCATGCCGTGTCTATAGACGTGTCGCTGCGCGCGCGCTGTGGGATCTGATCATGCGTTCGACGTACGCGTATTCCGATCCGGGCTTTCTTCTCATCGATGAAATGAATCGCATGAACCCTTTGTGGTTCTGCGAACACCTGCGCGCGAGCAATCCATGCGGCGAACAGCCGTTGCCCCCATTCGGATCGTGCCTGCTCGGCTCGGTGAATCTGGCCGCCCTGGTGAAGAAGCCCTTCACCGCCGACGCGCAGTTCGATTTCGACACCTATGCCGAAGTCACGCGCGTGTTCGCGCGCATGCTCGACAACGTCGTCGAGATCCACGGCCTGCCGCTGCCGCAGCAGCGCGACGAGATCTTCAACAAGCGCCGGCACGGCATGGGTTACCTGGGTCTGGGCTCGGCGCTGACGATGCTCGGCATTCGCTATGGCTCGAAGGAGTCGGTCGAGTTCACCGAGCGCGTGACACGCGCGCTGGCCGTCGAGAACTGGCACGCGGCACTGGCGCTGGCGCGCGAGAAGGGACCGGCGCCGGTGCTCGCCGCCGAACACGAGGTCACGCCCGCGCATCTGGCGCTGCGGCCGGAACTGGCGCGCGATGGATACAAGGCCGGCGACCGGCTGCCCGGGCGCGTGCTGCACGCACGCTATTCGCGCTACTTCCAGCGTCTCGCCGAGATCGAGCCGGCGCTGGTCGGCGAGCTGGCCGATGTCGGCGCGCGCTATACGCACGCGACCTCGATCGCACCGACCGGGACGATGGCGGCATCGGTCGGCAACAACGCCAGCAACGGCATCGAACCGAGCTTCGCGCACAGCTACACGCGCAACATGATCGTGCCCGGCGAGAAGGCCAAGCGCGCGATCCGCATGGAGTCCTACGAGCTGCTCGCCTACCGGTTTGCCGTGGACGCCCAGGTCGATGCCGAACATCTGCCGCAGGCTTTCTCCGGCACCGCGGCGGGCACCGATCCGAGGGAACACATCGACGTGCAGGCGGCCGCGCAGCGCTGGATCGACTCGTCGATCTCGAAGACGATCAATGTCCCGTCGGACATCGACTACGAGTCCTTCAAGGATCTGTATCACTACGCGATCGACCGCGGACTCAAGGGCTGCACGACCTTCCGCTTCAATCCCGAAGTGCACCAGGGCGTGCTGGTCGCCGACCAGGACCTGGCGCAGACGACCTACGAATTCCGCCTCGACGACGGCACGACGGTGCGCCTGCCCGGCAACGCCCGGGTCGAGTACGAAGGCGGCACCTACACTGCCGCGAATCTGTACGATGCCCTGAAGGAAGGCTTCTACGGCAAGCTCTGATGGAGCACGGCGCATGACGAAGAAGGACAAGGTCACCCGCATCGACCGGCGCATCACCGGCTGGTCGGTGTCCCGCGAAGCGCCGCCGGCCGCCACAACGCAGGACGTCAACCCGCTGACCCTGCGCATCGACCGCCGCGAGGAGGGCAGCTGGGAATCGACGACGACCAAGATCACGCTGACCTCGTCGAGCGGGCGCAAGACGATCTACTTCGTCATCGGCTTCGGCGTCGTCTGCGGGCGCATGAACGGCCAGCCGGTGTGCATCGAGCGGCCGCTGGAGTTCTTCGTGCCCGCCGGCCAGACCGCGGCCGAGCACCAGTGGGTGTCGGCGACGATGCGCACGTTGTCACTGGCTGCGCGCGGTGGCTTCCTGATCAAGGCGCTGGCGGACCTGCGCAAGGTGTCCTGGGACCGGGGTCCGGTGTGGTACGGCAAGACCAAGTCCGGCAAGGGGCTGGTCCACGATTCCGAAGTCGCCGCGATCGCCTGGGCGATCCAGCAGGAGCTGCACAAGCGCGGCTTTCTCGACGAGCTGGGCAACGAGCGCCCGGTCGAAGCGCTGGCCGAGCACTACGCGCGCACACGCTACTACCGCGACGCGCTGCCGGTCGATAACCCACACGTCAGCGTCGACGCCCCTGCTGTGCCGATGCTGGATGCACACGCCGTCGTCGGCCAGTGCCCGGACCCGAACTGCCGCGGCGACATGGTGATGAAGGACGGCTGCCCGACCTGCCTGGATTGCGGCTATTCGAAGTGCGGGTGAGCCGGCGCCGACTCACGTACCGGCGGCCAGCGCGCCGTATCAATGGTCTGCCGGTAGGCGTGCCAGGTCGCGTGGCCGAGCAGCGGCAGCAGCACGATGAAGGCGAGATAGGCGGTCAGCACGCCGACCAGCACGCAGGCGACGATGACCGCCGCCCAGACGGCCATCGCCGGCTTGTTGCGCAGCACGGCGTTGACGCTGGTGACGACGGCGGTGACGGTATCGACCTTGCGGTCCATCAGCATCGGCAGCGAGAACGCGCTGGCGGCGAAGATAATCGCGCAGAACAGCGCGCCGACCGCGCTGCCGATACCGAGAAACCAGGCCAGATCGTGAAGGCTGCGCGCGCTGCTGTCGGGAAAGAACACGTGCAGGATCGTCGCCGCCCGCGCCCAGACCAGGAACACCACGGTCAGGATCATCGCGAACACCATCGCGTTGCCGAGCTGCTGGCGCGCATCGGCGAGACTGCGCAGCAGGCCGACCGGCTCGCCGCGGTCGAGGCGGATGCTGATCGCGTACAGGGTCAGCGCCAGCCACGGACCGACGAACACGAAACCGGAGAGCAGGCCCAGGTACAGGCCGAGGTCGCCCCACCACCAGGTGAGCGCAGTGATCGCGTAGCTCATCAGCGCCATGACCAGTCCGTAACAGAGGCTCTGGCGCGGCGCGCGGCGCAGATCGGCCCAGCCCAGACGCAGCCAGCCGAAGGCCGCGAGTGCCGGCACGGTGCGGCACGGCGCGACGAAAGGCAGCGCATCCGGTTGTTCAGGCGTCGTCATGCGTGGCATCCCCGCTACCCCCGCACTTATGGGCGATCCGCGATTCCGGCGTCAACGGGCGGCGACCTGCCTTAGCATGGCGGCATGAACCTGCATTCATCCGTCGCGCCGCCGGCCGGCACGGAATCCGCGGAACCGACGCTGCACACGCGCGCGCTGCGCGCGGCGGTCTGCGTCGTGCTGGCCGCGGCCACCTACGGGCTCGCGCCGGAGCCGGCGACGCTGCGTGCCGGCCTCGCGCTGTTCGTCCTGACCGGCGGGCTGTGGATGACACAGGCGCTGCCGCTGGCGGTCACGGCGCTGCTGGTACCGGTGCTCGCCGCGCTCACCGGACTGGCGACGCCGCGCGCCGCGCTGGCGCCATTCGCGCATCCGGTGATCTTCCTGTTTCTCGGCAGCTTCGCTCTGGCCGCGGCCCTGCAGGCGCAGAACCTGGACCGCGCGCTCGCGCTGCGCGTGATGCGCGCAGCCGGCAACGACCGGGCGCGCGCGGTGCTGCTGCTGTGTGCGTTGGCGGCGGCGCTGTCGATGTGGATCAGCAATACCGCGACGGCGGCGATGATGCTGCCGCTGGCGCTGGGCCTGCTGCGCGACGACGCCACGCCGCCGGATACCGCTGCCGGCACCGCGCCGGGTTCGCGCGAGACCGTGTTCGTGCTGCTGGCGCTGGCCTACAGCTGCAGCATCGGCGGCATGGCCACGCTGATCGGCAGCCCACCGAACGCGATCGCCGCCGCGCAGGCCGGCATCGGCTTCGCGCAATGGCTGCGCTACGGACTTCCCGCCGCGCTGCTGCTGTGGCCGCTGATGATGGCGCTGCTATGGTGGCGGCTCAGGCCGCGCTTCGACGGCGGCGCGGTCGTGCACGAGGCCACGATCGCCTGGAACGGGCCGCGCCGTGCCACGGTCGCGATCTTCGCGCTGACGGTGGCGGGCTGGATCGGCGGCGCGCCACTGGCCCGGGTTCTGGGCGTCGGTGCCGACAGCGACACCGTCGTCGCACTGTGTGCGCTCGTCGCGCTGGTCGCGAGCGGCTGTCTGGGCTGGCGCGAGCTGGAGGCGCGCGCGCACTGGGGCGTGCTGCTGCTGTTCGGCGGCGGCCTGGCGCTGTCCGAGCTGATGCAGTCCAGCGGTGCCAGCGGTTTTCTCGCCGGACAGGTGCTGGCGCTGCTCGGCGATGCGCCGCGCATCCTGCTGCTCGGCGCGGTGCTGCTGTTCGTGATCTTCCTGACCGAACTGGTCAGCAACACCGCCAGCACCGCGCTGGTGCTGCCGATCCTGCTGCCGGCGGTGCTCGCGCTCGGCCTGTCGCCGCAGTCCGCGGCGGCCGGCGTGGCGATCGCCGCCTCCTGCGCCTTCATGCTGCCGGTGGCGACGCCGCCCAACGCGATCGTGTTCGCGACCGGCCGCGTGCCGCAGTCGGTGATGATGCGCTGCGGCCTGTGGCTGAACCTGGCCTGCGGGATCACGCTGACGGCCGGGGTGTGGAGCGCATCGCGATGGCCGTGAACGAGATCGTCGCCGGCCTCGCCGGCGGGCTGGGCCTGTTCCTGCTCGGCATGCTGATGATGACCGAGGGACTCAAGCTCGCGGCGGGGCCTTCGCTGGAGCGCATCCTCGCCAATGCGACGCGCACGCGCTGGCACGCGCTCGGTTCCGGCATCCTGGTCACCGCGCTGGTGCAGTCGTCGAGCGCGGTGACCGTGGCCGCGATCGGCTTCGTCAACGCCGGCCTGCTCGGCCTGGGTGGCGCGCTATGGGTGCTGTTCGGCGCCAACGTCGGCACGACGATGACCGGCTGGATCGTCGCCCTGCTCGGACTCAAGTTCAAGGTCGAGGCGCTGGCCCTGCCGCTGATCGGCATCGGCGTCGCCCTGCGCGTGACCGGCACCGGCACGCGGCGCGGCGCCGTCGGCGAGGCGATCGCCGGCTTCGGCCTGCTGTTCTTCGGCATTGCGCTGCTGCAGGACTCGTTCAGCGGGCTGGCCGCGCAGGTGAGCCTGCCGCAGGGCAGCGGCGCGACCGCGGTCGTCGCGCAGGTCGGCATCGGCGCGCTGCTGACCGTGCTGATGCAGTCGTCGAGCGCGTCGATGACCATCGCGCTGACCGCCGCGCAGGGCGGCCTGTTGACGCCGCAGGGCGCCGCCGCGGTGGTGATCGGCGCCAACATCGGCACCACGGTGACGGCGGTGCTCGCCGCCGCCGCGGCCACCTCGAACGCACGCCGCGCCGCCGCCGCGCACGTGATCTTCAACGTCGTCACCGGCGTCGTCGCGCTGCTGTTGCTGCCGTGGCTGATCGACGCGCTCGCGCAGCTGCGCGCGGCCCTCGGCCTGCCCAGCGACCCGGCGGCCAAGCTGGCGCTGTTCCACACGATCTTCAACGTGCTCGGCGTGCTGCTGATGTGGCCGTTCGCCGGGCGGCTGACGGTGTGGCTGCAACACCGCTTCCGCGTGCGCGAGGAGGACGAGGGCGCGCCGCGCTATCTCGATGACACCACGCTGGGCGTGCCGACGCTGGCGGTCGATGCGCTGGAGCGTGAAGTCGCGCGCATCGGTGCACTGGTGCGCCGCATGCTGCGCGCCGTGCTCGACGGCGCCGGCACGACCGCACTGGCGCCCGATCAGGCCGTCGCAGTCCGGCTCGACGCCGCGGCGCAGGCCTTCGTCGAGCGCATGAGCCGGGCAGCGATGTCCGAGGCGACCAGCGAGCACCTGGCTGGCGTCCTGCGTGCGCTGCGCTACCACGAGACCGCCGGCGAGCAGGTCGCGGCCGCGGCGGCGCTGAGCACCGGCACCCTCCTGTCCGCCGGCGCGCAGCACGCGCAGGACGGTTTCGTGGACGCCGGGATCCGGCTGCTCGACCAGATCGAAGCGCTGCAACTGCCGTCCTGCCTGCACGACCTGGCTGCCGCGCTCGAACAGATGGAACGCGCTTACGAGGGACTCAAGGTGCGCTTGCTCGCCGACGGTGCAGCCGGCATCGTCAAGCTGACCGTGATGGAGGCCGCGCTGCGTCGCTACAGTGCGCTGCGCCGGGGCTTGCAGCAGGCGGCCAAGGCGGTGTCTGGCGCGCATGGGCCAATGCCCGCTGCCACCCCCCGGTCCGTTTGAGTGCATGACTGCGGTGAGGCTTGGAGACCGTCCGATGAGAACCGTCATTCGACTTCTGGCGCTGGCCGTGCCGGCCGTGCTGCTTTCCGGCTGCATCACCATCGGCGACGCGCGCAAGCCGATCACCGGCATCTTCGTCGCTGCACCTCAGCCCGAAGCCGAGCGCACACTGGTCGTGGTGCTGCCGGGTTTCGGCAATGCGGCCGAGGACATGCGCCAGCAGGGCATCGCCGAGGCCGTGCACCGGCACTGGCCGGAAGCCGACGTGCTGCTGACCAACGCGACCTTCGCGTATTACAAGGAACGCAACATCGTCGAGCGTCTGCAGGCCGATGTCATCGCGCCGGCACGCGCACAGGGCTACCGGCAGGTCTGGCTGGCCGGCGCGTCGATCGGCGGCATGGGCGTGCTGTTCTACGAGTACGCGCATCCCGGCGCGGCCGACGGCCTGGTGTTGCTGGCGCCGTGGGCCGGCGACCGCAAGCTGATCGACGAGATCGCCGCGGCCGGCGGTATCGCGCAATGGCAGCCCGGCGAGGTTCCGGCGGCGATCGACGCCGACAACTACCAGCGCGAGATGTGGCGCGTGGTCAAGCGCTGGAGCGAGGACGAACAGCGCCGCCAGCAGGTCTGGCTGATCTGCGGCGACCACGACCGCCTGCTGCAGACCTCGCGCCTGATCGCGCCGGCGCTGCCGGACTCGCACTACATCGAGATCCCCGGCGCGCACGACTGGAAAACCTTCCTCGCCGCGACCGAGCGCGTGATCGGCGCGATCCGCGGCCGGCGCGCCATAGCCCAGGCCGCGGCGGATCGAGGGTATTAGCCATCCGGCTAATGGACACCGCGGGGGGGGGGGGTGGGATAGCATAACCGCCGTTCACTCGACTGTCGGACACCAAGGCAGCGATCACTTCCAGAGGGACGGAGGGAAACATGAAGACGGGAATCACGGGCGCCGCAACGGCGCTTGCGGGACTGCTGTCGGCCTGCGGCGGCGGGGGCGACAGCGGAAGTGGTGGCGGCTATTCCTGCGCCTACATGCCGGGCGAGGTGCGTTCGACCTCGGTGGCGACGTTCTGCCAGCAATGCACCACCGAGAACCCGGACGCCGTGGCCGACCGCAACCAGGGTTCCTATGCGGCAGCGATCGTCCCGCTCGGCCAGCGCACGACGACGATCACCGACACCTACAGCGGGCCGGGTTTTCCTGTCGGATCGAAGGCTGGCGCGCTGATGAGCTTCCTCGGAGGCGCCAGTGTCGAGTCGGTGACGCTGACGACGCTGCAGGACGGCGTGCAGCGCGAGTCCTTCAGCGGTGCGGCGCTCAGCACCACGAGCACCGGCGGTGCCACCGCGGCGACGACCTACGTCTGGTTCGAGACCACCCTCGAATTCAACAGCCTGCAGATCGTGGTCAACGCCACCAGCGGCAACGAGTTCCGCATCTACGAGTTCTGCGGCGATTCGTGATCAATCCCAGCTCAGCGCCCCGCCGGCCTGGTATTCGATGACACGCGTCTCGAAGAAGTTCTTCTCCTTCTTCAGGTCGATCAGCTCGCTCATCCACGGAAACGGATTGCCCGCATCGGCGTAGAGCGGGTCGAGGCCGATCTGCACGCAGCGGCGGTTGGCGATGTAGCGCAGGTAATCGGCGAACATGTCCGCGTTGAGGCCGAGCACGCCGCGCGGCATCGTGTCGGTGGCGTAGCGGTATTCGAGTTCGACGGCCTGTTCCAGCAGGCCGCGGATCTCGGCGCGGAAAGACTCCGTCCACAGTTGCGGATTTTCGAGCTTGATCTGGTTGATCAGGTCTATGCCGAAGTTCAGGTGCATGGACTCGTCACGCAGGATGTACTGGTACTGCTCGGCGGCGCCGACCATCTTGTTGCGGCGGCCGAGTGCGAGGATCTGCACGAAGCCGACGTAGAAGAACAGGCCTTCCATGATGCAGGCGAAGACGATCAGCGAGCGCAGCAGACGCTGGTCGTCGGCCGGCGTGCCGGTGCGAAAGGCCGGGTCGGTGAGCGTGTCGATGAACGGCAGCAGGAACGCGGCCTTGTCGCGGATGCTCGGCACCTCGTTGTACATGTTGAAGATCTCGCCTTCGTCGAGGCCGAGACTTTCGATGATGTACTGGTAGGCGTGGGTGTGCAGCGCTTCCTCGAAGGCCTGGCGCAGCAGGTAGCGCCGGCATTCGGGGCTGCTGATGTGGCGGTAGGTGCCGAGCACGATGTTGTTCGCCGCGAGCGAGTCGGCGGTGGAGAAGAAGCCGAGATTGCGCTTGACGATCTGGCGCTCGTCGTCGGTCAGGCCGCGCGGATCGTTCCACAGCGCGATGTCCGCGGCCATGCTGATCTCCTGCGGCATCCAGTGATTGGCGCAGCCGTGCAGGTATTTGTCCCAGGCCCAGCGGTACTGCGGACGAATGGTGGTTTCGCCACCGGCGCGGCCGTTGAGGACGCCGCTGGCGGGTTCGAAATCGGTCAGTCGTGCGTTCATCGGAGGATCGGCGGCGTGATGGAAGACCGGCGCGTGCCGGTCAGCTGGTGGGTGATGGCCGCCTTGAGCGGTGGCAGGCGCTCGGCGATGCGCAAGACCGCACCGCGCAGCAGGCGTGCCGGGGCGCGTTCGTCGGTGTAGAGGCCGACCAGCGCGTTGGTGCCCAGGTACAGCGGCCGGCTGGCGCGGCGATGTTCGCGCTCGTACTGGGCCAGCACGGCCAGATCGCCGAGGTCCTGTCCGCATTGGCGTGCGTTGCCGAGAGTGCGCGCGAGGCTGTCCACGCCGTACAGGCCGAGGTTGTAGCCGTGCGCGGTGACCGGGTGCATGCCGACCGCCGCGTCGCCGATCAGTACGGCGCGCTGCGTCGCGAAGCGGTGCGCATAGACCGCGACCAGCGGATAGGAATAGCGCTCGCCGATCAGCCGCAGCCTGCCCAGCCGCGTGCCGAACTGCTGCTGCAGACTCGCGGCGAACGCGCCGGGCGGCATGCGCAGCAAGGCTCCGGTCTGATCGGACGAGACGGTGACGACGGCCGACACCTGCCGGTCGTTGAGCGGCAGCATCGCCAGCGTGCGGCCGTAGCCGAAGCACTCGTAGGCGATGCTGTCGGCGGGGCCATCGTGCGCGAGCCGGCAGACGATGACGGTGCGGCCGAAGTCGCGCTGCTCGGCGCCGATGCCCAGCTGGCGGCGCGTGTCCGAGAAGCGGCTGTCGGCCGCGACCAGCAGCGGCGCGCTCAGGGTTTCGCCGCCCGCCAGCTGCACGCGCGCCGCGTCGGCATCGACGCTGAGGTGCTCGATGCGCGCGTCATCACGCAGGCGGACCGAAGGCCGTGACAGCGCCGCGTCGAAGGCCGCCTTGCGGATGACGTGATTGGGAACGAGATAACCGAGTGCATCGAGGCCGGAGCCGGACGGTTCGAAGCCCAGGTAGCCCGACGAGGTGCCGTCGAGGACGCGCGCGGCGCGGATCGGCGCGATGTCCCGTGTATCGAAGCGCTGCCACAGCCCGAGCGTTTCGAGAATGCCGACGGCGCGGTGGGTCAGCGCGATCTCGCGGCCGTCGTCCTGCGGCGCGGCCAGCGCGGCGCGCGCTTGCCGTTCCAGCAGCGTGACCGCAAGGCCGCGATCGGCAAGCGCGCAGGCCAGCGCCAGGCCGGCCGGCCCGGCGCCGATGATCAACACGTCCTGGTGGCCCGACATCCCGATCCCCCACTGATGGCGGGGCGATCCTAGGAATCCGCGGGAAGGTCGAACCTTGACCTGAGTCAGTGCCGGCCGGTCGCCGGTGTGAATCGCGGCGTCAGCCGAAGTGGCAGACGTAGTCGAGGGTTTCGAGGGTTTCGATGTCGAAGGCCGACTGCCCCGGCACCGCGAACGACTGGCCGCCGCGGTACTCGGTCCAGGCGTCGCTGCCGGCCAGGCGCACGCGGCAGCGGCCGCCGAGCAGTTCCATGACTTCCGGCGCGCCGGTGGTGAAGCGCAGGGTCGAGGGCAGGATCACGCCGACGCTCTTGCGCGTGCCGTCGGGCAGCAGCACGGTGTGGCTGACGCACTTGCCGTCGAAATAGACGTTGGCCTTCTTGACGACGGAGACGCCGTCGAACTGCGGAGCGGTCATCGGTCAGTCCACTTCGACCATCTGGAAATCGGCCTTGGACGCACCGCAGTCCGGGCAGGTCCAGGATTCCGGGACGTCGGCCCAGGCCGTGCCGGGGGCGATCCCTTCGTCCGGAAGCCCTTTGGCTTCGTCATAGACGAAGTCGCAGATCAGGCAGCGCCACTTCTTGTACTGCATGGAACTCTCGCGGGTGGTGCAGAAAAGGCCGCGCATGTTACGCCAAAAAAAAGGTTCTTCACCCAATTCCGGGGAACGCTGCGCGGATTTTGAGGAAGAAGTAGTGGTCGTCGCGGAAGCCGTAGGCCATGCGCTTGATGACCTTGATCT
>NZ_JBEAAM010000034.1:0-34205 GCF_040066175.1 Fontimonas sp. SYSU GA230001 | reverse complement strand
AGGGCCACGGTCGCCCTCCTGCATCCTGCTGGTGCTTCGACAACACCAACTTAGCAGCGGCGACCGTGTGCCCGCTCTCCCGCAGATGGGAGAAGAACCTGAAATAAGCCACGCAACGCCGGCGACGAATGCGCCGATCAGCAGCGCGACCCCGATCCACTTCTTCAGCGAGGTCGGCGGTGGCGGCACTTCGACGTCGAGCAGGTCCTTGGCTTCCTTCAGGCCCAGCTTGCGGCGTTCGCGCAGCAGCTTGATGGCCCCGATCCGGTTGCCCCGCTGCGCGAGCAGGCGGATGTCGCCGTCGAGTCCGCGTTGTGGCGCCGCAGCCGCGGCGAACTTCGAGGGCGCCCATACCGCGGTGGCCCGCATCTCGATGCGCTCGACTTCGGCCGTGGCCTCCGCCAGGCCCATGCCGGTGCGTTCGCGCAGGCGCTGGATCGCTTCGAGCTTGCGTCCCTTCTGCACGAGACGTTCCACCTTCGGGTCGTCATCGGTCATCGGTCCTCTCCGGTCGGCACCGCCGTCCACAGCCGCTGCTGCGCCGGGTCGAGGCGGTAGTAGTCGCGCAACAGATCGTACAACTCCGCGTGGTGGCGGCGCAGTTCCACGCCGCGCTGGAAGAAGGCTTCCGTGACGACGCCAAAGAACTCGCCCGGACTCTCGGCGCCATAGGGATCGAGCACCGGCGGGCGGCGATGGCGCTGCAGGCGCTTGAACTCGCGCTGCATCACTTCCGACCAGCGCGTGTAGTCGCGCAGCGCCGGCGCGCCTTCGGTTTCCGGTGTCTCGTCGTCGAGCTGGTGCGCGAACTCGTGCGCGACGACGTTGACCTCGTCGCCGTGCAGCGCGGCGTCGATGTCGGCCCATGACAGGATCACGCGCTCGCCTTCCCAGGACTCGCCGAGCTGTTCGACGGGATCGTCACTGACCAGGCCCAGTTCGTCGGGTTCGCCGTATGTCACGAAGAAGCGGTCCGGGTAGATCAGCACGTCGTGCACCAGCGGGAACACGCCCGCCTGTGGGCGCAGCACCAGCAGGCAGGCCAGCCCGGCGATGGCGATTCGCATCTCGTCGTCCACCACCAGGCCGTTGCAGCCGACAAAGCGCTTCTCGCGCAGGAAGCGCTCGACCTGTCTCTCGTACAGGGCCTGCAGGTCGGCGGGCACCAGTCGCGCCTGCGGCACGCTCGTCCGCAGCGTCGCGCGCCAGCCTTCGGGCGGGACGTAGCGCGGGCGCGCCTTGCGCGGCCGGAACATCCAGCCCAGCAGTGCGGCGATCGCCAGCGCGAAGGCGATCAGAGCCTCGGGCATTCCGCCCGTCATGCGCAACCCTCCCGGCGCCGCTCCGGCGCGTATGATCGGGCCGCGGATGGCATGCGAGTCGGTTGCCGGTCAGCGATGCATCCCCATCAGGCCGCCGAGGAACCCGGCGGTGATCGACCCCAGCACCGCGAGGATGAGGAACGCCGGAATCGCCGCGATGACCCACTTGACCATGAACACCACCATCGACAGGAACGGCATCTTGATATCGACGACGACGACCTCGGTACGGTTGCTCTCCATGGGTGCTCCCTCCGATGTGCTGACAGCCCGTGACGACTGTATGCCGTCCCGGCGTTCTGCGTCACCCTCAGACCGGCAGCAGGTTTGCCACCGACAGCATCAGCCACTTGGTTCCTGCATTGCGGAAGCGCACCTCGACGCGCGCACGGTCGCCGTCGCCGTCGAACTGCAGGATCGTGCCTTCGCCGAAGCGCTCGTGCCGCACCTGCTGGCCGAGCCGCAGCCCGCCGGGTCCGGAGGTCTCGCGCATCGCATCCGGCAGCCGCGTGCGCGCCGTGCGCGCCGCATTCGCGTCATGGCTCGAACCGGAAGTCGGACGCCCGCCCGAGGCCGCATACGCCGGCCGCACGACCTGCGCGCGCGGCCGCGTCTCGACGATGCACTCGGGCGGGATCTCGCGCAGGAACTGCGACGGCGCGCTGATCTGTTCGACGCCGTGCAGGCGGCGCAGCTCGGCGTAACTCATGTACAGGCGCTTGCGCGCGCGCGTGATGCCGACGTAGCACAGGCGGCGTTCCTCCTCCAGATTGCCTTCGTCGGTCGCACGCACGTGCGGGAACAGCCCGTTCTCTAGGCCGACC
This sequence comes from Fontimonas sp. SYSU GA230001, assembly GCF_040066175.1. NCBI lineage: Bacteria > Pseudomonadati > Pseudomonadota > Gammaproteobacteria > Nevskiales > Nevskiaceae > Fontimonas > Fontimonas sp. SYSU GA230001. The sequence goes on along the minus strand of NZ_JBEAAM010000034.1, from coordinate 32,059 downwards.
ATGAACACGATCGGGAACTCCAGGCCCTTGGCGGCGTGCAGGGTCATCAGCTGCACGCAGTCCTCGCCGGGCTTGGCCTGGCCTTCGCCGGCCTCGAGCGCGGCATGGGTCAGGAAGTTGGTCAGCGGATCGAGCTGCGGCTGACCTTCGAGCGGCGGCTCGTCCGGCAGCGTTTCGAAGGAACGCGCCGCGCTGATCAGTTCGTCGAGGTTCTCCAGGCGGGATTCGGCCTGCTCGCCCTTTTCTTTGCGGTAATGCTCGCGCAGGCCGGAACGCTCGATCACGCGCTCGGTGGTCTTGCTCAACACGAAGTCCTTGGTCTCGACTGCCATCGACTCGATCATGCCGAGGAACTCCTGCACCTTCGCCCCCGAGCGGCCCAGCGTCGCCGCGCCGTGGCGTGCCGCCGCCCACAGTGACAGACCGTTGGCGCGTGCGTACTCGCGCAGTTTGTCGACCGTCGTCGCGCCGATGCCGCGCGCCGGCGTGTTGACCGCGCGCTCGAAGCTGACGTCGTCGTCGCGGTTGTGCAGCAGGCGCAGGTAGGCGAGCGCGTCCTTGACCTCCTGGCGCTCGAAGAAGCGCAACCCGCCGTAGATGCGGTACGGAATGCGTGCACGGATCAGCGTCTCTTCGAGCACGCGCGATTGCGCGCCCATGCGGTACAGGATCGCGATGTCCGAGGGCGCGCAGCGACCCTGCAGGTGTTCCTGGATGCGATTGACGACGAATTCCGCCTCGTCGTACTCGTTGTAGGCGGCGTAGAGCTGGATCGGCTCGCCTTCGCCGACGTCGGTCCACAGCTCCTTGCCCAGGCGCGCGCTGTTGCGTGAGATCAGCCCGTTCGCGGCATTGAGGATCGTGCTGGTCGAGCGATAGTTCTGTTCCAGGCGCACGATCTCGCAGCCGGGAAAGTCGCGCGACAGGTTCATCATGTTCTCGACGCGCGCGCCTCTCCATGAGTACACCGATTGATCATCATCACCGACCGCGAACAGGATGCCGGTGTTGCCGGCGAGCACGCGCAGCCACTTGTACTGCAGCGTGTTGGTGTCCTGGAACTCGTCGACGAGGATGTGGCGGAAGCGGCGCCGGTAATGTGCCTGGATCTCGGCGTCGTCGCGCGTCAGCTCGTAGGCGCGCAGCAGCAGTTCGGCGAAATCGACGACGCCCTGGCGTTCGCAGGTCTGCTCGTAGGCGGTGTAGATGCGCACGAACTGGCGCTGCGTGAAGTCGCCCTCGTCACGGAAGTCCTGCGGCCGTCGGGCCTCTTCCTTCTGCGCGTTGATCCAGCCGGCGACGGTCCGGGGCGGCCATTGGTCGTCGGGCAGGTCGAGCGACTTGAGTACGCGCTTGACCAGGCGCAGCTGGTCATCGGCGTCGAGGATCTGGAAGTTCTGCGGCAGGCCCGCCTCCTTCCAGTGCATGCGCAGCATGCGATGTGCTATGCCGTGAAAAGTGCCGACCCACATCGCGCGGATCGGCACGTCGACCAGCTGCTCGATGCGCCCGCGCATCTCGGCGGCGGCCTTGTTGGTGAAGGTCACCGCCAAAATGGACATCGGCGAGATGCCCTCGGCCGCGATCAGCCAGGCAACACGGTGAGTCAGCACCCGCGTCTTGCCCGAACCCGCGCCGGCGAGCACGAGTCGGTGCTCCGGCGGCGCAGTGACCGCTTCGCGCTGCGCCGGGTTGAGGTGGGAGACGAGGGGGGAGAGGTCGGGTGCCGCGATTTCCATCGGCCGATTTTACCCGGGTGACCTCCCCCTCACCCGAAATCCCGCCGCGGCATACACTGCGGCCCCGTCCGGCGTCGCCGGACGCAAGAAACCAGGGGAATCGAGGATGAAAACGATATTGATCACCGGCGCCAGCACCGGCATCGGCAGGGCGACCGCGGAGCTGTTCTTTGCGCGCGGCTGGAACGTCGTCGCGACGATGCGCACGCCCAACAGCGCGCGCGAGGACGGCCGCTGGCTGGTGACGAGGCTCGACGTCACCGATCCGGCCTCGATCGAATCCGCGCTGCAGGCCGCGAACGCACGCTTCGGCCAGATCGACGTGCTGGTCAACAACGCCGGCTATGGCCTGGTCGGCACCTTCGAGTCGATGGACGAGGCGCGCATCCACAAGCAGTTCGAGACCAACGTCTTCGGCCTGATGCGCATGTGTCGCGCGCTGATCCCGCAGTTCCGCGCGCGCGGCGAGGGTGTGCTGATCAACGTCGCCAGCATGGGCGGGCGGCTGGCGTTTCCGTTCTACAGCGTCTATCACGCGACCAAGTGGGCGGTGGACGGATTTTCCGAATCGCTTCAGTTCGAGCTGGCGCCGCTGGGCATCCGGGTCAAGCTGATCGAGCCGGGCGCGATCAAGACTGACTTCTACGACCGCTCCGCGGATTTCGTCCACGACCGCAGCCTGACCGCCTACAACGACCTCGTCGACAAAGGCATGCGTCGCTCCAACGCCTTCGGCGCCAGGGGCGCGTCGCCGGACATCGTCGCCGCGGCGATCTGGAAGGCTGCGACCGACGGCAGCGCGCGTCTGCGCTACCCGGTCGGTAGCGACGCCAGGGGTTTGCTGTTCACGCGCCGGCTGCTGCCGGACGGCGTGTACCGCAGTCTCATTGCCAAGCAGTTGCTGGGCTGAAATCGCCGCGCCCACCGTCGTCGCCCCATGGAAGCCTTCCTGAATCCCGAGCTGTGGATCGCACTGGTCACTCTGGCGGCCCTGGAGATCGTGCTAGGCATCGACAACATCGTCTTCCTGTCGATCATGGCCAACAAGCTCCCCGAGCATCAGCGCGCCCGCGCCCGCATCCTGGGTCTGGCCGGCGCTTGCGTGACCCGCATCGCGTTGCTGCTGTCGCTGGCGTGGCTGGCGCGCCTGACCACGCCGCTGTTCGAGATCCTGGGCCACGCCGTGTCCGGGCGCGACATCATCCTGTTCTGCGGCGGCCTGTTCCTGCTCGGCAAGAGCACGCTGGAAATCCACGAGACGGTGGAAGCGCCCGGTGGCTTCGGACCGGAGGATGTCGTCGGCAGGGCCGCGGTCGGTTTCCTGTCGGTCATCGTCCAGATCATGATTCTCGACATCGTGTTCTCGCTGGACTCGGTGATCACGGCGATCGGCATGACGCATCACGTGCCGGTGATGGTCGCCGCCATCGTCGTCGCCATCGGGGTGATGATGTTCTTCGCCGGACCGGTATCGCGTTTCGTCGAGGAGCATCCCACGATCAAGATCCTCGCGCTGTCCTTCCTGATCCTGATCGGCATGGCGCTGGTCGGCGAGGGTCTGGGCTTCCACGTCCCGAAGGGCTACATCTACTTCGCGATGGCCTTTTCGGTCGGCATCGAGCTGCTCAACCTGCGCGCGCGCCGCAACGAGGTGCGCGCACGCGGCAAGGCATCGGCGCCGTAACGAAGGTTGCGGCCCCGTCGCATCGCGCACGCGGCATGCGAGCGACGGGACCGGTGCACCGTCCGGGCCATCCCATCCACCGCAGGGTTGCGGCGACGATGCCGGCGGATCAGCGCGGCACGTCCGGGCACGACGGATCGGCGTCGCAGTCGCGCAGCGCGGTCAGCTGTGCGCTCCACGGGCAATAGCGCGGGCCGAAGTCGGCGCAGTGGGCGTCCACATAGGACGGCGTGCCGTCGCAGACCTCGGTGGTGACGTCGGCGAAGCGGATCGTGTCCGGCGCCAGATGCCAGGACCAGGGCGCGTTCCAGGCCGCCGCCGTGCAGCGCAGCTCGCCGTTGGGAATGCCGGCGCTCGACGTGCCGGCCCACAGCGCCCGCGCTTCGGCCTTGCCGTCGGCATCGGTGATCGCCGCGCTGAACGTCTCGTTGCCGACGCTGAACGTCGCGTACAGGCCGGACTGCGGCAGCGGCGCGCAGCAGACGTCGCGACCGTCGCCACCGCCGCAGGCGGCCAGCACCAGGACCGCCAGCGTGGCACCCATCCGTCCGCCGTTCATCGTGCAGGCTCCTAGCACGCCCCGTAGCGGTCGCCGTGATCCAGATGCGCGCGCGCCGCTTCCTGTGGCAGCTCCATGGTCTTCTTGCCCTTGTGGCACAGCAGCACCGTGCCGCCGGCCTTGGCGCCGGCACCGGGCACCGCCACGAGCACACACCCACTCGCCAGCGCGGCGAGCAACAGCGGCAGGATCGCTTTCATCGCAGTGTCCCCGTCGAACCTGCCGCCGAGTGTGCACCATTCACGCGCCGGCTCAAGCGCCGTCCGGAATTTCGGCCTCGACCAGTTGGGCCAGCAGTGCCAGCGATTCCTGCCAGCCCAGATGGCAGGCTTCGACCGGGATCGCGTCCGGGATGCCTTCCTGCGAGACGTTCAGCTCGGTGCCGCAGGACACTTTCCTGAACGTGATGGTGACCTGCATCGTGCCGGGCAGGTTCGGATCGTCGAAGCGGTCGTTGTAGCGCAGGCGTTCGCCCGGTGAGAGTTCCAGATAGGTGCCGCCGAAGGCATGGCTCGATCCGGTGCAGAAATTGGTGAAGGACATCCGGTAGGTGCCGCCGACACGCACGTCGCTGTGGTGGACCGTGGCGGTGAAGCCGTTGGGCGGCAGCCACTTGACCAGGGCCTGCGGGTCGATGAACGCCTTGTACACGCGCTCGGGTGGTGCGCGCAGGACGCGGTGCAGGTGGATCGTGCTGGGCATGTCGTTCTCCGATAGGGGTTGCGCCGGGTTTGGCTCCGGTTAGTCGGATGGCAGCGCGCGATTTCGACAATCCTGGCGCAGCACGGGGTCAGAAGCGGTAATGCAGGCCCAGATTGATCACCGGCCAGTAGCGCCGGTTCTCGATGTCCTTCTCGAAATTCTTCCGCTCCTGCTCGAGCGCGGACTGGAATTGCGCGGCGCGCGCGTCGCTGCCGTTGACGTCGAAGCCGAAGATCGGGCTGTCCGGGTTGCAGGCCGCGAGGGTGGAATTGCAGGCGCGGCCGGTCGCCGTCAGCGCCACCTCGGGCTGGCCGGCGAACAGCACGCCGGCGTCGAAGCTCCAGCCGAAGCCGGCGCCGGTCGCGGCGCCGCCCCAGCCGATCCCGGCATAGGGCGTGACCGAGCCCATGCGCACGTCACCGTCGAGGCGGCCGTTCGCGGTGTAGCGCGTGCCGCCGATGTCGTATTCGTCGTTGTTGGCGACGGTGAAGAAATCGACGCGCGGCGGCTTGCTGTACGCACCCGCGGTGACGCGGAAGCCGCCATCGAAAGGTCGCAGGTCGAACAGCCCGAACGCCGCGCCGGCCCTGACGCGGGCGTCGTAGTCGATGCCATCGACATCGACCGTGCGGCTGAGGCTGCCAAAGCTGTAGCCGGCGCGCAGATCGACGCGGCGGGCGACGCCGATGCCGTACTCCAGGCCGATACCGGCGCTGCCCAGACGCAGGCCGACCTGCTGCGTGCGGCCTTCGTTCGCGATCGCGGATGTCGCGGCGAGCATCAGGCCGCAGGCGATGAGCGTGCGCATCGGGTCGTTCTCCGTTGTTGTCGCGGGCGGTTTCATTGTGCGCCCGAACCCCAGTTCGCCGACAGGTGGATCACGAAGTCCGGCGAGGCGTCGATGATCGGATCCTCCTGGAAACCGACGTGCCACTGCGTGCCACCGGCGCTGCGATAGGCGAAGCCGAAGACGAGCTGGCCGCCGGGATCGGCCAGCGCAGCGAGGCCACTGCCGTCGTACAGCGGCGCATGCCAGTAGAACTGCACGCCGGCGGCGAGCGCATCGGTCAGCGCATAGCCGAGCGACAGCCAGCCGAAGGGCACGAGGGTCTGCTGCATGTCTTCGAGTGGGCCGTCGGCGCGCAGCGCGGCGAGACCGGCGCCGAACACGCCGGTCCAGCGCGCGTCGCTGCCCAGCGCATAGGCGCGCTCGTACCAGCCGGATGCGCCCAAGCCGCCGCCAAAGAGCCGGTCCGGGTCGCCGGTCGGCAGCTGCACCATTGCCCTCGCACAGCCGCCCGCCAGGCCGCAGACGGTGCCATCGAGGCGGATGTCGCCGAGCGCGACGCCGCCCGCGTCGATGTCGAGCATCGTCTCGCCGTTGCGCGTGTAGGTGTAGCGATACTCGTTGCGCGGCACCTGTTCGCGGCCGCCGTTGGGCAGGCCGAACCAGTCATGCCAGTTCTCGATGCCCGCATCGAGCACGCCACCCCCCGATACCAGCACCGGCAGTTCCACACCCAGCACGAGGTCGTCCCGGCGCCAGGATCTCTGCAGCCCCAGGCGCAGGGTCTCGCCGTCCAGGCGGACGGTTTCGCCGGCCGCCTGCTGCAACACGAACTCGCTGGTCCAGTCCAGCACGGTGCGCCACCCCCCCACGGGCTGCGCCGGACCGGGCATCGGCAGCGGTGCGTGACGGGCCAATGCCGCCTGGTTGAATGCGGAAAAAACAAAGTCTTGCCGGGCATTGGCGACGCCGCTCAGGGCACCGCTCAGGATTGCGGCCGCTCCGAGGCCGCTGAGGCAGGGGCGCATGGACGATCCAGGACGGGTTTGCCGGCATTGTGCCGACAAATGCACGGCGGCGTGCGGCTGCGGACCCCGGGCGCAGCGAGCCGGCACGCCTTAACGGAACTCGACCTCCACCGCGCTGCCCGCACAGCTGCGTCCGCCATCCTGTCGATTGCAGGCCGTAAAGACGATCCAGGCATCGCGCGGCAACTCGCCCAGCCACTGCGTCAGATCGACGGCGCCCTGCCCTTCGCACTCGAGGACATTGTGCGGATCGAAACGGCAGTTCAGCGTGTGCTTCAAGCCGCAATCCGGACTTTCGTCCCAGCAATACAGCGAAGCAAAACGGATCTTGCCGTCAGCGCCCCCATACGGCATCAGCGGCGGATACGGATTGTCGCTCACGTAAACGTCGGCCTCGTAGCCATTGGCCTGCGCGATTTCCCAGTCGATCCGAAATCGGCCGTCGTTGGAACGGCTGTCGATCTGCTCGGCCTGCAGCAGTGGCAGCTTGTCGGCGCTGCCGCGCACGTCGTACGAGCGCAGCTCGGGCGGCGGCCCTTCGTCGATAGCCGGCCGGCCGTCGCCCCCTCCTTTGCACGCGGCAAGGAGGACGGCTGCGACCGGCAATGCGTGTCGCACCGTTCGATGAAACCGGCTCATGGCATCTCCCGCTTTTGATCACTTGCCACCAAGCCCATCGGACAGCGAGTCGCCTGCGCTGCGAATCGCCGCCACCCACAGCGCGGCCACGACCGCCAGCGCGCCGACCACCATGGTCGTGGTTTTCACGCCGTCCACCCTGCGGACCTCCATGCGCTCGATGTCCGCGTAAGGTAGCTTCCAGGCCTTGCGCTGGTCGTCGCGTCCGGTGACGCCGGTATCTTCGACTGCCGTCACCTTCAACTCGAAATGCTGTCCGCCACGCATCCACACCGCGATGTCGTCACCCTTCTTGATCTGCGTTCGCGCCGATGCAGCCACAGGCGCCCGAACCGCCTGCATGCTCGTGCAGCCAGCAAAACAGAACAGTGTGAAAAGCACTACGAGCCCGCGAAGGATGGAGTGCAGCCTCAGGCCAGTGTTCGAGAGTCGGATACTCATATCACCTCGTTCCCCATCTTGTTCCCTCCTCGTAGCCCCTGCCCGAACCACCCGGGCAAATCGGGTGAGAGGAGGTTTCCACGCGGGTGCCCCGAGCGCATCGAAAAAGCACGCCATTCTCTCAGTAAAACACGCCAGTCCCGATCGGCCTGAAGCGCGCGCGGAGAAGTCAACCTAGCCAACTGGCTAATACCGCGTGCGCCTCGGTTCATGCAGATTTGGCCCAGGGACATTGGGGGAACCAGAATGACGCCCAAAGCACGCGCCCACGGATCCGGGACAATCTCGACGCTCTACGCGCGCGGGCTGCTCGACTACCTGCGCGAACGGGGCGTTGACACTGCTACGCTTTATCCGGCGGCGCGCGTACACACGATCGAGGGCGCGTACGGGCACGAGGAAATCACCATCGCCGAATGGATTGCGATGTTCGGACCGGCCATCGCGGCGCTCAACGAGCCGGTGCTGCCGCTGCTGGTCGGCGCGAGTCTGCGCCTGCATCACCTTGGCGTTCTCGGGCAGGTGCTGACGGGCTGCAAGACGCTGTGCGAGGCCGCCGCGCAGCTGCGCCGTTACATCCGCCTGCTGGGCGAGATCGGCGAACCGGAGCTCTTGGTCGAGAACGGCCAAGCGCACATGTTCTGGACCGCGCCTCCCGGGCTACCGGCCGGCAGCGATGCGCTGATCGTCCAGCACATGCTCGGCGCGCGCACCAGCTTCATCCGCTGGCTGGTGAATCGGCCTGACCTGCGCCTGGATGCGCATTTCCATTTTCCGCGCCCGGCTGACCTGCGCGCCTACGAACGGGTCTTTGGTGGCGAGCTGTGCTTCAGCCAGCCGCGCAGCAAGCTGGTGTTTCCCACCGCCTGGCTCGACCTGCCGATCGGGGCTGCGGACGAAGAGATGCGCCGGCAGATTGAAACCCGCGCGCAGCTGCTTCTGAGCAATCTCGATGGCGAAGCACCGCTGATGGTCGAAGTCAAGCGGGTGCTGGCGCACAATCTCGCCGCCGGCCGCGTCTCGTTGGAAGAAACCGCGAAAGCTTTGCGCGTCTCGACCCGCACCCTGCAGCGGCGCCTGGGAGAACTGGATCGCTCATTCCACAGCGTGCTCGACGAGGTGCGGCGGGGCGCCGCAGAAGCGCTTCTCCGCGATCCGGGCGTGCCGCTCAAGGAGATTGCTTTCTCGCTGGGCTTTTCCGACCAGAACGGCTTTCTCATCGCATTCCGGCGCTGGACTGGCGACTCGCCGAGCAGTTGGCGGCACCGCAACTCGCCGTCCGCGGCGGTGTGCGAGGCCGTCATCTGCTAGCATCCGTGCCCCGTCTGGGTTGTACCGAGTTCCGTGTCATGCGTTTCGTCACCGAAAACACCCGCATCAAGTCGATCCGCGAGGTTTCGACGCCGGCCGAGATCCAGGCCGAGCTGCCCTTGTCAGACGCCGCGTCGAGCACGACGTTCAACGCGCGCCGCGACATCCAGGAGCTGCTGCATGGCCGCGACGACCGCCTGCTGGTGATCGTCGGACCATGCTCGATCCATGACACCGATGCGGCGCTCGACTATGCGCGGCGGCTGCTGCCGCTGCGCGAGCAGCTGGCCCAGCATCTGCAGATCGTCATGCGCGTGTACTTCGAGAAGCCGCGCACGACGGTCGGCTGGAAGGGGCTGATCAACGACCCCGACCTCGACGACAGTTTCAATATCAACAAGGGCTTGCGCGTCGGTCGCAAGCTGCTGTTGCAGCTCAACGAGATGGGTATGCCGGCCGGCGTCGAGTACCTCGACATCCTCACGCCGCAGTACCTGACCGACCTGGTCAGCTGGGGCGCGATCGGTGCGCGCACGACCGAGTCGCAGCTGCACCGCGAGCTGGCTTCGGCGCTGTCCTGCCCGGTCGGCTTCAAGAACGGCACCGAGGGCAGCGTAAAGGTCGCGGTCGATGCGGTGATGTCCGCCTCGCACCCGCACCGCTTCCTGTCGCTGACACAGCAGGGGCACGTCGCGATCTTCGAGACCACCGGCAACGAGGACTGCCACATCATCCTGCGCGGCGGCAGCGCCGGCACCAACTACGACGCCAAGAGCGTCGATGCCGCCTGCGCGGCGCTGACCAAGGTCGGCCTGCGCCCGCAGGTGATGATCGACTTCTCGCACGCCAATTCGAGCAAGCAGCACAAGCGCCAGATCGTCGTCGGTCACGACGTCGCTCACCAGATCGCCGGCGGCGACGAGCGCATCGTCGGCGTGATGATCGAGTCGCACATTCTCGAAGGCCGCCAGGACGTCAGGCCCGGCCAGCCGTTGACCTACGGCCAGTCGATCACCGACGCCTGCATCCACTGGGAGGACACTGCCGAACTGCTGCGGCACCTCGCCAACGCGGTCGAGCAGCGCCGGCTGCGCAACGCGCGCAGCGCCTGAACCAGACCGGCTGAACGAACGAGGCCCGCATCACGCGGGCCTCGTTCGTTGCGACGACCGGCTGCCGTCGATCAGAAGTACTCGCCCTTGAACAGGTTGGCGAACACCACCTGTTCCAGCGTCGGCTTGGCGCCTTCCTTGCGGCCCTTGGCGGCCGACGACGACGGGAACAGCTGGAAGCCCTTGTTGAGGATGTAGTCGTTGACCTTGGGCCACAGCGCGTAGCTGATCGCCGCGGCGGTGCCGAGCGGCGTGGCGATCGACTTGGGCTTGTCGAGGATCGCCTTCATCACCGTGTCGCCGGCCTTCTCCGGGCTCCAGGTGGGCACGTAGTCGTAGAGCTTGGTCGGCGCGATCATCGGCGTGCGCACCAGCGGCATGTAGATGGCCGTCACCTCGATGTTCAGGTGCTTGACCTCGGCCGACAGGCAGCGCGAGAACGCATCGAGCGCGGCCTTGCTGGCGACATAGGCGGAGAAGCGCGCGGCGTTGGCGAGCACGCCGATCGAGCTGATGTTGATGATCTGGCCGCTGCGACGCTTGGCCATCATCGGCAGGAAGTTGAGGATCATGCGCACCGCGCCGAAGTAGTTCAGCTGCATCGTGCGCTCGAAGTCGTGGAAGCGGTCCAGCGACTCCATCACCGCGCGGCGGATCGAGCGGCCGGCGTTGTTGACGAGGATATCGACATGGTCGAAGTCGGCGAGGATGCGCTGCGCGCAGGCGTCGATCGCCGCCATGTCGTTGAGGTCGCAGGGATAGACGTGCGCTTCGCCGCCCATCTTCTCGATGATGTGCTGCGTCTCCTCCAGCTTTTCGCGCGTGCGTGCGACCAGGATCACTTTGGCGCCGGCGGCAGCGAGCTTCTTGGCGACGGTGAAGCCGATGCCCGACGAGGCGCCGGTGACCACCGCGACCTTGCCGGCGAGCTTCTGCACCGCGCGTTCCGGCACCTTGACGTGTAGGTCGAGGTGCAGCTCCCAGTACGCCCACAGCTTGTCGGCATAGTCGCGGATGTCCGGGCACTGGATGCCCGACCCCTTCAGCACCTTGCGCGCGTGCTTGTCGTCGAACACCGCCCGGTTGCTGATGTAGCCGAGTACCGACACCGGCACGCCGATCGCTTTCGAGATGCGGCGGCGCACCGTCTCGGGGATGTTCTCGCCGACCCGGCTGGTGATCTGCTTGACGGCCGGCGGCACCGGCGGCAGCTCGAACTTCTTGGCGAAGTGCGGGCCGTGGGCGGCCTCGAAGATCGTCTGCAGCAGCTGGCCGACGGTCGGCGAATGCGACTGGATCAGGCAGAAGCACTCGCCGTCGTGGCCGTCCAGATGGGCGATGTAGTCGATCGCCTTGGCCACGTAATCGACCGGCGCCAGCGGCACGTGCCCACCCTCGACGCCCAGCAGCGGCAGCCACTTGGGCATCGAGTGGCTGATCTTCTGGATGGTCTTGAAGAAGTAATAGGGGCCGTCGATCTTGTCCATCTCGCCGGTCTCGGAGTGACCGACGACCGCGCCCGGGCGGTAGATGCGGAACGGCACGCGCGCCTCCTCGCGCACGATCTTCTCCGACTCGAACTTGGTGCGGAAGTACGGATGGCCGAGACGCTGGCCCTCGTCGAACATGTCCTCGGTGAAACGGCCGACGAAGTCGCCGCCGGCGACGGCGACGCTGGACACGTGATGCAGGCGCACGTTGCCGCCGAGATCGTTGCAGAAGGCGACGAGGTTGCGCGTGCCCTCGTTGTTGATGCGGTCCCCGGTGGCGTCGTCCATGTTCATGTCGTAGACGGCCGCCAGGTGGAAGACGTGGTCGATCTGGCCCTTGATCTTCTTGAAGTCGGCGGCCGATACCAGGCCCGGCGTGGTGATGTCGCCGTACATCGGCAGCAGGTTCCTGCCGGCCTCGCCGTAGCGGCGCCTGAGTGCGTCGATCTTGTCCTTCGACGACTCGCGTACCAGCACATAGACCCTGGCGTCGTCGCGCTTGAGCAGCTGCTCGAGCAGGAACTTGCCGATGAAACCCGTTGCTCCGGTGACGAAGTAATTCACGTGCGGTCTCCAGCTGTGCGATGTGCCCCGGCTCCGGGCCGGCGCTATTGTCCGTCGCGTCCTACGAAATCTTCCATGGTCCTATAGACACCGAACACGTGCTCGGCGAGCCAGTCGTACCAGCGCACCGGCAGCAGACCCTTGAGCGCGTTCGACAGATACACCGTCCACGGCAGGAGCAGGCGCGGCGCGCCGCGCTTCATCGCCGCCCAGACCTTCGCGGTGACGTATTCCGGCGTCAGGATCGGCGTGAACAGCATGCTCCGGGCGCCGGCGAACATGCCGGTGGCGATGTAGGTCGGGTTGACGGTCAGCACCTTGACGTGATCGTGCCCCGCCTGCGCCAGCTCCAGGCGCACCGAGTCGCTCCAGCCGGTCGCCGCCCACTTCGAGCCGCAGTACACGCTCATGCGCGGATTCGACACCAGGCCCGCGGCCGAGGCGATGTTGACGATGCGGCACGGACTGCCCTTCTTCTCGATCATCGCCGGCAGGAAGGCGCGCGTGATGTACATCGGCGCGAGCGCGTTGATCGCCATCGTCATCCAGGTGTCCTGGACGTCGTCGTGGTCCCAGAAATACTTGCCGCGCACGATGCCGGCGTTGTTGATCAGGATGTCGATCGTGCCGACGTCCTGCCGGACCCGGGCGACGGCCTGCTCGATCGCCTCGCGCCGCGACACGTCCACGATGTAGCTGTACACCTTGCCGCCCTTGCTCTTGAGCTCGGCGACGGTGGCCTGCAGCGCCGACTGGTTGATGTCCCACAGCACGACCGCCGCCGCGCCTTCCTGCACGGCGAGTTGCGCGTAGATCTTGCCCATGCCCATCGCCGCCCCGGTGATCAGCAGGTGCTTGCCGGCGACGGTGTGCATCCTCGACCCCATGCGTCCTTCCCCAACGGTTGCCGCGTGCCGCTCAGTAGTCCCCCTCGCGGTGCCGGGCGGAGTCCGACAGCGCGCGGCGCTGCGACAGGCGTTCCGCGGCATCCTTGTCGGTGACCCAGATGACGTCGGGGAACAGCAGCACGCGCAGCAGGCCTATGAGCATATACAGGTAACTGAGCGAAAACAGCAGGCCGCAGAAGATCGACACCCACTCGAAGCTCGGCGACAGGAACTTGATGCCCCACCACGACGCCACGTCGGTCAGCGAGGCCGACAGGCCGATCGGGAACACCCACTGATACGGCCACAGGTGATTGAACTGCAACGAGAACGGGATGCCGATGATGAAGAAGCTGGTGGTGAAGCCGAACAGGTGGGCATGGGTGAAGGCGATCAGCTTGCCCAGCGACATCTGCGCGAAATAGGCCTCGGCCGAACCGTGCAGCCGCAGCTGGTACCAGATCTCGGACGCGCCGAACGCGAAGGCGATGCCGAACAGCACGGTGGCCATGGCGATGCCGCGCTTCACGCCGGTGGGCAGCCGGTGCAGGTTGATGTCCAGCGTATGCGTCTGGAACGGCACCATCCACCAGAAGAAGCCGATCAGCAGGAAGAAGATCCCGATCAGCGCGACGGGTCCGCCGACGGTGATCCACGCGGACTTCTCCGGCGGCAGCTCGATGACCTGCTCGCTGACCACCGGGGCATCGCTGAAAAAGTCGAAGTCCTCGGGCGCGGCGGTTGCCTCCGGCGTCGCCGCATCGGCCTGAGCCGCCGCTTGCGCCAGCGCCTGCGCGCCGCCGAGCGCGCACAGCAGCAGCGCGCTCAACAGGAGTTCGATCATTCCGGCGCGGCGGAGGAAGCGGCGCATGATCAGGCGCTCTTGAGGCGCACGTACACCAGCGTGCCCGCGCGCTTGACCGCGCGCGTGATCGCGGCGTCCAGATCGTCGCCGCGGGGCACCGGCAGCTGGTCGAGTGGCTTGCCGACGAAGCCGGCGTAGACCGCGCTCTTGGCTGCGGCCGGAACGTGGTTCGTGTTGAGCGGGCTGACGGACGTGACCTTGAGCGTGCGGTCGGTCACCAGCAGCAGGAAGAAGGTCTTGTCCCGGTACTGCGCGGGGAAGATCAGCGCGGTGCCGGCCGGGCGCTGGTCCTCGAGCGGGATGTAGATGGTGTTCTCGTCGTTCTTGTCCAGTTCCGCGCCCAGGGCCCTGGCGCGGGCGATGTCGGCTTCGGTCAGCACGGCATCGCGCGGCAGGTAGGCACGGATGCCGGGGAAGGCGGCCTGCACCTCGCGCGGGATCAGGCTCGCGGTGTCGAGCCAGCCGCCCTTGTCCTGCGGCGTCGAGCGGGCGTCTCCCGGATTGGCCCTGGCGCGCGCCTCGGCGTCGTTGGCGACGCCGTCGCCGTCGGCGTCGCGCACGCCGATCATGCCGAAGGCCGCGAGATTCATTCCCGCCTCCTTGTACTGCTGGCCGTAGGCATTGAGCGGCGTGCCGCCGCCGTCCTTGTGACAGGCATTGCACGACGGCGTGTAGCCGTACTGCTGCTTGTACAGCCGCGCAAACGTAGGCTCGGCTGACGCCGTCCCCTGCGTCAGCGTGGCCACCATCGCAATCAGAAACGCCTCACGCCTCACGCCTCGCCCCTCACGTCTAGAATTCGAACAGCGCCGGCACCTGCGCGCGCATCTGCTCCAGCAGCCGGGGATTGTGCGCCAGCTCCTCTTCCAGGCGCGCACGTTCCGGCGAGTCGGCTGGCGGCATCAGCCTGGACGCCCGGTCGGTGCCGCGATAGCGCGACCAGTCCAGTGCGTCGCGGATCTCGGCCTTGGCGCGGATGTTCCGAACCACTTCCGCTTCGTCGGCGCCGGCCATGAAGTCGAGCCGCGCGCTCGGATTGCCGCGGTGGCAGCCGAAGCAATAGCGCTCGAAAGCGTGCAGCGGCGAATCGGCGGCCAGTGCCAGCGGCGGCACGCCGATCGCCACCGGCGCCGACATCTCGGTGACGTCGAGGCAGCAGTACTGCGGCGCCGGCGTCAGCAGGGCCTGCATCACGCGCACGCGCGAGAACGGCGCCGGCTCGAAGAACGCGTCCGGCAGGCCTTCGATGCGGGCCTCGACGCGCGACCAGTCGTGGCCGTCCTGCGCCTCGAGCCGGCGCAGATCATCGGCGGTGAATTGCGCGGCGATGCCGAACACGCCGTCGAGATCGTCGGCGCGCAGCACGCGCTTGGGCGCGCGGCGCGTCAGCGGATCGAGTTCGGGCGGCAGCTTGGGCAGGCGATCGAAGGCGGCGAGATCCTCGTTGGTCCGCGCGCCGTCAGCCGCGCCGGCGCGCGGCGCGAATACGCGGTGCCAGGCGCCGCGCAGCCCTTGCGTATCGGCCAGCGGATCGCGGTTGCGCAGGTCCGACTCCGGCACGGCGATGCCGGCGTCCGGCCAGTGCGCCCGTTGGCGCTCGCGCAGCACCGCGACCTCGGGCGTGCTGGCGCCGAAGGCGCCGGGATCGTTCGCATAGCGCAGGCCGAGCCGGAGCATCAGGCGCCGGCAGCCCGCGTCCGCGCCGCAACCGTCGATCCACATCTGCTGCAGCGCGATCGTGAACGCGCCGATGTCGGTCAGTTCGTCGAAGCGTTCGGGCAGGCCGAGCGCCACCTGGGCCGGCACGCCCAGATACGCTCCGGTGCCGCGTGCCGCGGCGATGCGCGCGGCGATCTCGGGCTGGGCATTGGTCTCGGTCCATGGCCGCTGCGGGAAGATCGGCGTGCCGCCCTGATGACAGGTCGTGCACACCGCGCGGCGCGCATAGACGATGCGCCGCGCACCGTCGGCGGCATAGTCCTGCACCAGCTGGAACTCGTAGCGGCCGGCGGCCTCGTTGTAGCTGATCACCTCGATCTCGCGCGCGTTCTCGACGAAGCCGAGGAACAACCGCCCGCGCGCCGCCAGGCCGAGCGCGGCCGGGGTGCCGGGGGCCTGGAAGTCGGCGGCGAACAGCACGCGCGGATGGCCGAAGTCGGCCTGCGCCTTGAGCAGCGAGCGTCCGAACGGAATCGAGAGCAGCACCGGCGCCGCGTCGGCCGGCGCCTGGCGCTGGATCATTCCGACCAGCGCCTCGAAGGGGTAGGGCAGGCCGTCGTTCTGCGCGACCAGATGATCGAACAGCGAGCGCGTGCCGTCGGGAGGCAGATCCGTGGCCGCGATCCGCGGCGACGACAGCGGCGCCCCGGCCGGCGCGTCGTCCGTCGCGAGCCGCTTGATCGACGTACCGTTGCGGCTGCCGCGGTCGAGGCCGCCGACCCACAGCGCCGCGGCGCCCGCGGCGGCGAGCGCGACCAGCGCGATCGCAAGGCGGCGCATCACCCGGCCCCTGCGCTAGAGGATCTTCAGGAACTCGCGCAGCGCGAGCTTGTCGTCCGCACTCAGCGACACGCCGAACTGGTGGCCCTTGTTCTCGACCGGATCGTCGCACTTCATGAACAGCGGATCGTGCGGATTCGAGCTGGCGAAATTTGCAATCGGCGTGCCCTTGGCGACCGGCAGCTTGATGAAGCCCTGCTGGTCCTCGCGCGGCGCGATCTTGATGTCGCGGTCGGTGGTGCTGATCTTCTGCGGACGGTGCGGCGTGTCCTTGGGGTTGTCGGACATCATCAGCTCGGCGTACGCCATCTCGAACTGCTTGACGCGGCCGGCGACGGTGTAGTCGATGGTCTGGCCGTCCTTCAGATAGGTCAGTTCACCGATCGCGTTGTTGTGCAGGAACGGCGCCGTCGCCCAGACCGACAGCAGCGAGAAGTTGCGCAGGTAGCCGGGACCGCCCTCGATCCTGCGCGCGCCCGGTGCCTGCATGCCGCCGACCACCGGCACCATGCGGTTGACGACGTTGGGCACGCTGCCCGGCGACGGCCGCTGCTTGTAAGTCTCGGAGGAAAACTCTTCCCAGATGTGGCCGCGGTTGTGGTTGTCGTGCAACGCGCGGCACATGTTGGTGCCAATGATGTTGAACGGCACCGGCTCGTCGTTGGACAGCCAGTCCTGCGCATAGACGTCGTTCTCGGCGAACTGGCGCGGGCGCAGCCGGCCCTGCGCATCCTTGACCAGGTACTTCGCCTTGAACGCCTCGCTGTTGCGCTCCGCCTCGCTGAACTCGTACTGCCAGAACTGTTCGGCGCCGAACACGTGGCCCTCGTAGAAGCGGGCCAGCGCTTCCTTGTCGGCACGGATGTTGTCCGGCGCGACCTTCGAGCTGTGGCAGGTCGCGCATTCACGCGCGAACACCTTGCGGCCTTGCGGCACCTTGGCCAGATCGACGTACTTCGTGCCCGGCGTGCCATCGACATCGACTGCCTTGAGCAGGTAGGTCGGGCCGCCGGTGATCAGGAACAGCGCGAGCTCGTCCATCTTGGCGTCGGCGTAGTTCCAGGCCTCGCAGTCCTTCGCGCACTGCTCGATGCGGAACGGATGCTGTCTGGCCTTGTCGCCGAAGAAGGTGCCGGGCACCGGGAAGTTCGGCGTCCAGCACTCCTCGGTGCACATGCCGATGTTGACGTACACGCGGATCAGCGCGAGGTGTTCGCCGACCGAGTCCTCGCCGCCCTTGAGCACGTGGCGCGTCTTCGCGGTCCTGATCTCGCCGGTGAACGGATCCTTCATCTCTTCTTCGAACAGGCGCTTGTTGAAGAAGTCCATGATGTTGTTCTGCGTGCCGGGGTTGTGCTGGAAGTCGGTCGCCACCAGCGACGTGTCGATCGTGCCGACGCGGTGGCCGCGGCCGAGCAGCTGGCGCGCGACGCTGTCCTCCGGCGTGCCCATCACGTACTGCATCGGCTGCATCGTGTACTGGTTGCCGATCGTCGCGTGGATGTTCTCCCACTTCGGCTGGTTCGGGTCCTGCGGCGGGTTGGTCGGGTCGAAGGCGACGTGGCACTGCACGCAGGGTCCGCCGAGTACGTAGCGCAGGTTCTTCTGCAGCTCGTCGGCGCGGTACGGCGAGGTCTTGGGGTCGAAGACGACCTTGCCGGTTTCGTCCTTGGTCGGATCGGCGTAGTACTTGCGATAGCCGAGCACGCCCGAGCTGTGCGGGTCCGGGCATTTGTCGTACCAGTTCGTGCTGGCATCGCCCTCGCTGCAGTCGGGGTCGTTGATCATTCCCCACTTGGTGAAGCGGTGCTTGCGCTCGCGCGTGTCGAGCCAGGGGTACCAGACGTTGCCCGCGCCGACGGTGCGCGTGGTGTGCAGGTACTCCTCGTCCTGATTGCCGAAGCTGCCCTTGAACCAGACGTCGCGGCCGCGGCGGACCAGTTCGCGCGCCTTGCGCGCCTGGGCCGGATCCTTCTTTTCCAGATCCTTGAACAGCGAGTTCACGTAGCGGCAGGAGTCGGCGTCGTAGCCGGTCGGCTGCGGCTGGTCGCAGGGCGGCGGCGCGGCCTGCGGGATCGGCACGATGTCCCAGCTGATCGGGTCCTGGAACCTGTGGTTGTAAGGGCCGTGGCCCTCGTGCCAGACCTTCTTCGCCGCCAGCGTGGCGTAGAAGTTGTCGTCGTACCACTGCTTCTTGGCCCGCACCTGCGGCGAACCCTGGTAGATGCCGGTCAGCAGCCCGCGGTCGATCAGGTCGAAGATCGACACCGAGCGGTTCTCCGAGCGGTAGGGCGTATCGGGCACCGGGAACTGGCCCCAGGCCGGGAAGAAATCCTTGCCGTCGGCCGCGCCGTAATCCGATGCCGCGCCACACGGCATGGCGACGGCCAGCGGCGCCCACAGCAGCAGCTCCCAGACTCGCTTGTGCATCGGCGACCCCCGCGTCCGACATTCTTGATTTGCGGCAGTGTAGCAGCCGGTCGCGCAGTCCTCATCCGTTTGGATGAGGTGCGCGCGGCGGGGGGTTCATCCGTGCGCGGTGCCAGGCGGCGGGCTCAGGTGCGCCCGCAGCGTCTGCAGCGTCTCGTCGAGCGCCCGCGCGGTGTAGGGCTGTGGCGGCAGCCGGCCCCAGACCGGCGCCGGCCAGGCCGGATCGGTCTGGCGGCGCACGACGTGGTGCAGGTGCAGTTGCGGCACGAGGTTGCCGAGCGCGGCGACGTTGAGCTTGTCGCCGCCGAACAGTTCCATCATGGCCTGCCCGACCGCCGAGGATTCGCGGATCAGGGTGTGCTGATCCGCGGGGTTCAGCTCGTAGATCTCGCGGATGCCGGATCGCCGCGGCACGAGGATGACCCAGGGATAGCGGGCGTCGTTCATCAGCAGCACGCGGCTCAGGGGCCAGTCGAGGACGAAGACCGTGTCCGCCGCCAGCCGTTCGTGTAACTCGAATTGCGCCGCCATCGCTTAGACTCGCCGGAAAGTTCTGCCGATAGCATCGCATGCCCCGCACCGCACTCGTCGCCGGACCGACCGGCCTGATCGGCCGCAGCCTGCTGCAAGACCTGTTGCGGCATCCGGCCTACGCCGAGGTGCGCGCACTGTCGCGGCGTGCCCTGCCGGTCCAGCACGAGCGCCTGCGCGTCGTGCAGACCGATTACTACAACCTCGCCGGCCTGGGCGAGGTACTGCACGTGGACGACGTGTACTGCTGCCTGGGCACGACGATGCGCGCCGCGGGTTCGCGTGCCGCCTTCGAGGATGTCGATTACCGCATGGTCGTCGAACTGGCGCGCGCGGCGCGTGGCGCCGGTGCCCGCCAGTTCCTCGTGGTTTCCGCGGTCGGCGCCTCGCCACGCGCGCTGGCCTTCTATTCGCGGGTCAAGGGCCGGATGGAGGCGGCAGTCTCGGCGATCGGCTACGAGGCCGTGCACATCCTGCGGCCGTCCCTGTTGCTCGGCGCGCGCGACGAGTCGCGGCCCGGCGAGGCGCTGGCGCAGAAGCTGGCGCCGGTGCTGACGCCGTTGCTCGCCGGCGCGCTGGCGCGCTACCGTCCGGTCAGCGCCGCCGACGTCGCCGGTGCGATGATCGAGCTCGCGCTGCGCGAACAGCGCGGCGTGCACGTCCACCATCTGCCGCTCGGCGGCGCAGTTTGAGTCCCCCCAGGAGTCTGCAATGTCCATGAAGAAGATGCGTAACGCCCTGTGGCTGTTGACGGTGCTCTCGGCCAGCGCGGCCGCCGAGCCGGCGAAGATGAGCAAGTCGGTGCCGTTCGAATCGCCGACGACCGCCACCGAGGCGGTGCAGAAGGAATGTGGTCTGCCGGAGCAGCTCGCCACCTGGGTTGCCGACGCCGCCGGCGATCGCGTGACGCTGGTCGATGGCGAGGCCCAGGGCGGCAAGGTGCTGAAGATGAAGATCACGCACGTGCTCGGCGTCGGCGGCCCGTTCACGCCCAAGTCGCTGAGCGTCGGCGGCGAGCTGCTGGACAACGGCAAGGTGGTCGGCAGTTTCCATGCGCGCCGCCAGACCAGCGGCGGTCCGACCTGCGCGGCGCTGGCCAAGTGCGCGAAGTCTCTGGGCAAGGACATCGCCGGCTTCCTCGCCGCGCCGTCGATGGACGCCAAGCTCGGCGACGCGAAGTGACGCGTCGCCTCCGACGTCCGGCCCGGGTCAGCCCTTCGGCCCGGGCACGACGTAGAGCAGCACGGCGAAGAAGTGCAGTACGCTGCCGCCGAGCACGAACAGGTGCCAGATGGCGTGGTGGTAGCGCAGGCGTTCCCAGACGTAGAACGCGACGCCACCGCTGTAGGTGACGCCGCCGGCGATGGTCAGCGCGATGCCGCCCGGTTCGAGGCTGCGCAGCAGCGGCTGGATCGCCGCGATCGCGCACCAGCCCATGCCCAGGTAGATCGCCAGCGACAGCTTCTCGAAGCGGCCGGTGGCGAACACCTTGAACGCGACGCCGGCGAAGGCGAGGCCCCAGGTGAAAGCGAACAGGCCCCAGCCCCACGGGCCCTTGAGCGTGATCAGCGTGAACGGCGTGTAGGTGCCGGCGATCAGGAAGTAGATCAGCGTGTGATCGATCACGCGCAGCACGCGCTTGGCGCGCGGCAGCGGGATGCTGTGGTACAGCGTCGAGGCGGTGTACATCAGCACCAGCGTCGCGCCGAAGATGCTGACCGCGGTGATGTGCCAGGCGTCGCCGTAGAGCGCCGCCCGCGCGACCAGCACCGTGAGGCCGACGATGGACAGGACGATGCCCAGGCCGTGCGTGCTGGCGTGCGCGATCTCCTCGCCCAGCGAGTACAGCTTGTCCGGGACATGGACGCCCAGCAGCTCGTGGTCGTGCGCGTGCCCCAGGCCCTGCGGCGCGCTGGCACGCCCCGGATCGCCGCTAATGGATCTTCTCCACGCGCAGCGTCGCGCCGTCCACCGCGACCACCTTGACCTGCGTGCCGGCGGGCGCGTCTTCTCCGGCGATGCGCCACTGCGAATCGTCGATGCGCAGCTTGCCGACGCCATTGACGATCGCACTGTTGAGCGTGAACTCGCGGCCGACGTAGGACGCGCCGCGGCGGTTGAGCGTGGGCTGCTCGCCGGTCTGCGCCGGCAGCGGCCGGTACTTGCGCCAGGCCAGCACGGTGACGACCGAGAGCACGCCCCAGAGGATGAACTCGGGCTGCCAGCCCATCGCCGGGATCATCCACGACAGCAGGCCGACGACGACGGCCGCGATGCCGACCCACAGCAGGATGAATCCGGTCGGCAGCACCATCTCCAGCACGAGCAGGCCGAAGCCCAGTGCCAGCCAGTGCCAGTATTCGATCGCTGCCATCATCAACCCGCCTTCGGTGCGCCGATCTTCTTGGTCAGCTCGGCGATGCCGCCGAGCGCGCCGATGACGTTGCCGGCCTCCAGCGGCATCAGCACGAGCTTCTCGTTCGGGCTCGTGGCGATGCGTGCCAGTGCCTCGACATACTTGGTGGCGACGAAGTAGTTGACCGCCTGGATGTCGCCCTTCTCGATCGCCTGCGACACCATCATCGTCGCGCGCGCCTCGGCTTCGGCCAGGCGCTCGCGGGCCTCGGCGTCGCGGAACGCGGCTTCCTTGCGGCCTTCGGCTTCGAGGATCTGCTCCTGCTTCTGCGCTTCGGCGGCGAGGATCTGCGCCTGGCGCTCGCCCTCCGCCTTGAGGATCGCGGCTTGGCGCAGGCCCTCGGCCTCGAGCACGTTGGCGCGCTTCTCGCGTTCGGCCTTCATCTGCCGCGCCATCGCGTTGACCAGGTCGGTCGGTGGGCGGATGTCCTTGATCTCGATGCGCGTGACCTTGATGCCCCATGGCGTCGTCGCCTCGTCCACCACGCTGAGCAGCTTGGCGTTGATGTGGTCGCGCTGCGAGAGCAGTTCGTCGAGGTCCATCGAGCCCATGACCGTGCGCAGATTGGTCATCGTCAGCTGCATGATCGCGATCTCGAGGTTCTGCACCTCGTAAGCCGCCTTCGGCGCATCGAGCACCTGGAAGAACACGACACCATCGACGCCGACCATCGCGTTGTCCTTGGTGATCACCTCCTGCGACGGCACGTCGAGCACCTGCTCCATCATGCTCAGCTTGCGGCCGATGCGATCGACGTAGGGCACCAGCCAGTGGAAGCCCGGCGTGAACGTGGCCTGGTAACGGCCCAGGCGCTCGATCGTGTACTCCATGCCCTGTGGCACGATGACGACACCCTTCCATGCGGTCACCAGCAGGAAGATGCCGATTGCGAGCGTAACGATACCCATGGCCCCGACTCCTTGGTGGTTGTGCGCGCCGATCCTAGCAGCCTGCCGGGTCCGGGATCATGACGCCGCGTTCAGATGGGCCTGCGCGGTCTGCCGGATCCGCTCGACCATGGCGTAGAAGCCGTTGCGCCGGTTCATCGAGATGTGGTTCTCCAGGCCGAGGCGCTCGAACACGCCGGACACGTCGGTCTGCAGGATCTGCTCGGGCGAGCGGCCGGACAGCAGCATGAACAGCAGCGCGATCAGGCCCTTGACGATGTGCGCATCGGAGTCGCCGTGGAACTCCAGGCGCGGCGGGCTGCCCGGCAGCAGCCGGTGCGTCAGCCAGACCTGCGACATGCAGCCGCGCACCTTGTTGGCCTCGGTGCGGTCGGCCTCGGGCAGCGGCGGCAGCTTGCGGCCCAGGTCGATCAGATAGCGATAGCGTTCCTCCCAGTCGCCGAGCAGCTCGAAGGTTTCGATCAGTTCTTCAGTGTCCATGCCGGCAGATTACCCGCTGACCGGGGGGCACCGCCAAGGAACTCGATCGTTGTCGGATCCTGCCGATCACGCTAGGGTGCCCGCATCGACATCACCGCCTCCGCCCATGTCCGCCGAGCTGTCCGTCCTGCTGGTTGACGACGATGAGTTCGTCCGCAATACCGTCGCCGAACAGCTGCGCACGCTCGGCGCGGCACGGGTCGAGGCCGCGGACGACGGCGCCAGCGCCCTGCGCGCCGCCGCGGCGCCCGAACAGTTCGACCTGATCGTCACCGACCTGATGATGCCGGGCGTCGATGGCGTCGAGTTCCTGCGCGAGCTGGCGCTGCGCCAGTCCGGCGCCGCGCTGGTGCTGATCAGCGCGCTCGACGAGAGCATCCTGCGGGCAGTGGCGCTGCTGTCGCGCGAGCGCGGACTCAAGATCCTCGGCGCGCTGCGCAAGCCGGTGCGCGCCGAGGCACTGGCGCGGCTGATCCAGCCGCTGCTGCAGGCGCCGCCCGCCGAGACGGCCGCGGCGCCGGCCGAACCCGGCGCTGCGCCCGACGAGGTCCAGTTCCTGCGCGCGCTGGAGCAGGGCGAGCTGCGGCTGCACGGCCTCGCGCGCCAGCGCCTCGCCGACAGCGCGCTGCACAGCATCGAACTGCGCCTGTCCTGGCCGCGCGCGGACGCCGGCGCGCTGCCGCACGGCCGGATCCTGGCGCTCGCGCGGCGGCACCGGCAGACGCCCAGGCTGCTCGACCAGCTGCTGGCGCTGGGCACGCGCGCCGCGGCGGACTGCTGGCAGCAGGGCCAGCGCGTGCCGGTCACGCTCGGGCTGCCGGGCGCCGCGCTGCTGCGGCTCGATCTGCCGGACGCGATCGACCGCCAGCTGCGCGCCGCCGGCGCGATGCCGGAGCTGTTCCGCATCGGCGTGCCGGAAGCGGAGATGCCCGGCGACAGCACCGCGCTCGACGTGCTGTCGCGTCTGCGCCTGCGCGGCATCGGTGTCAGTGTCGATGACTTCAGCGGCCGCATCAGCTTCGCGCGCCTGCAGCGCCTGCCGGTGACCACGGCGCGCGTCGATGCGCGGCTGATGCAGCTCGGCGGACGCGCGCGCGGTCTGCTCGAGCACGCGATCGCCAGCGCCACCTCGATGGGTCTGGGTTGGATCGCCGACGGCGTCGAGTCCGCCGAGCAGATCGAATGGCTCGCCGGCCAAGGCTGCGAGGCGATCCAGGGCCCGTTCACCGGTCCGCCCGAGCCGCTCGACGAACTGCTCGAAAGGCTTCGCCGGAGCGCCGCCGCGCCGGAGGGCGGCAACGCGAACTGACCCGATCGGCGCGCCGCAGCGCCGGGTGTATGCTGCACGCACACCAAGAATGCCAGCCTCACGCTCGCACGCGACCTGGGCCTGACGTCGGTCGCCGAAGGTGTCGAGACCGCCGAACAGCTGGAGCTGCTGCGCGACCTGGGCTGTGACGCCGTGCAGGGCTATTACGTCTCGGCGCCGCTCACGCCGGACGCAATGTCGTCCTGGCTGCGCGAGCGCGACACGGCGCTACCCGCGGCGAGCAGGTAGTCGCGCAGGGCACGGTAGGCCTCGCGCACCGCCGCCAGGCCCGGCGCGCAGGCCGCAGCCTCGCCTTCGCGCGCCGCGGTCTGCAGCGTTTCCAGCGCGTGGGTGAGCGTGCGCGCGCCCAGTGTGCGCGCCGAGCCGAGGAAGCGATGGACCGCACCGCGCAGATCCTCGAAGTTGCCGGTGTCGAGAGCCTGCTGCATGGCCTCCACCAGGCCGTCGTTGGCGTGGATGAAGTCCTGGAACAGGCCGTGGATCACCACCGGATCGTCGCCGACCAGCTCGCGCAGGACCTTTTCGTCGAGCGGCGGCTCGGTGGCGGCCGCGGGCGCGTCGGCGGGCAGCCAGCGTGCGAGCTGCTGCGCCAGGTCATCCAGCGCGACCGGCTTGCTGATGTAGTCGTCCATGCCGGCCTCGCGGCACTGCGGCGGGATCGACGCGAACACGTCGGCGGTCATCGCGATGATCGGCAGGCGGCCGCGGCGCAGGCCGGCGCGCTCCAGCGCGCGCACCTCGCGCGCCAGGCCCAGGCCGTCGAGACGCGGCATGTGCAGGTCGGAGATCAGCGCGGCATAGTCGCGCAGCTTGACCATCTCGAGCGCCTCGGCGCCGTCGTTGGCGATGTCGGCGTCCAGACCGAGCATCGTCAGCTGGCGGCGGATCACGAGCTGGTTGGTCGGATGGTCCTCGGCCACCAGCACGGTGCCGCGCAGCCGCGGCATCGCCTTCTGTCCGGCGGCGTGCCGCGGCACGACGCGCTGGCCGATGACTTCGGCGACGCGGCGCAGGAGCTGGCGCCGGGTCAGCGGGCGGTTGATCGACAGTTCGGCACGGCCGTCTTCGTCGAGGCGTTCCAGCTTGAGCACGTGCTGCGGCTGGAAATTGCGGGCGACGCCGACGCGTTCGCCGGTCCACTCGCTGAGGCGGATCTGCGCGACGCCGCGCCGCCAGGGTTCGCTGCCGGCGAGCACGTCGATCCCGGCGCCGCGCAGGTAGGCGCTCGCGGCCGCGCGCTCGTCGGCGTCGTCGAGATCGACGCGCACCTGGACCGCGCCGGCGCTGAAACTCGGCACGGCGGTTTCCGGTTCGGCTGCGGCGATCGGCAGGCGCAAGGTGAAACGGAAGGTCGAGCCGCGACCCGGCTCGCTCTCGAAGCCGATCTGCCCGCCCATGCGCTCAACCAGGCCGCGGCAGATCGACAGGCCCAGGCCGCTGCCGCCGTAGCGCCGCGTCGTGGACATCTCCGCCTGGCTGAACGGCTTGAACAGGCGATCCGCGACGTCGGCGGGAATGCCCAGACCGGTGTCGCTGACCGCGAAGCGGAGCTCGGCCATGCCCTCGCCGACCGGCGCGCCCGACACGCGCACCAGCACCCGGCCGCGGTCGGTGAACTTCACCGCGTTGTTGCACAGGTTGTAGAGCACCTGGCGCAGCCGCGTCGGGTCGCCGAGCACGTGCAGCGGCGTCGAGGGTGCGATGTCGGCGATCAGGCGGATCGGCTTGTCGCGGGCGATGGACGCGACCGTTTCCATCACGCCGTCCACCAGATCCTCGAGCGCCATCGGGATCTTCTCCAGCTCGATGCGGCCGGCCTCGATCTTGGACAGGTCGAGGATGTCGTTGAGCACGCCGAGCAGCATCTGCGCCGAACCGCGGATCACGCGCAGCGCCTCGTGCTGCTCGACATCCAGCTGGGTGCGGTCGAGCAGTTCGAGCATGCCCATGACGCCGTTCATCGGCGTGCGGATTTCGTGGCTCATCACCGCGAGGAAGCGCGTCTTCGCCTCGTTGGCGGCTTCCGCCGAATCGAGCCGCTGCAGGCGCTGCGCGAGCCAGCGCGTGGTCACGCCGAGCACATCGACCTCGTCGCTGAGATGGCGGCTGGGCCGCACGCTGGCGAGCACCGCCAGCGCCTCGTCGAAGCGCCGCTCCGCCAGCAGCGGCAGCGCCTGCGTGACGCGGGTCAGCTTGCGCGTCGCCACGCCGACCAGGAAGAACAGGGCGACGGCCGACAGCAGCAGTGCCACCAGCGTCAGCAGCAGGCCGCGTGTGGTCTCGTCGGCGATGCGGCGCAGGTCGGTGCTCTCGTCGTAGATGAGCAGGGCCGTGACCGGGCCGGTCAGCGACGGCTGGTCCACCGGCTGGGTCTGCAGGCGGTAAGCCTGCGCGCCGTCATGGATGCGCACGATGCGGCCCGGGCTCGGCAGCTCCGTGCGCCCGGCGTAAGCCTGCAAGGGCGGCATCAGCGCCGGCGCATTGGTCAGGACTTGCAGTGCGCCCGACCAGTCCGCGAGGCCGCGTGCCGGCACCGACAGCAGGCCGGCATCGAGTCCGGTGTCGCGGTTGAAGGCCAGCAGCACCTCGCTCATCGACTCGGAAATCAGCACGACGATCTCGTCCCCGCCGCGGCTGAATGCCGGCGTCACCACGTGGTGCTCGCAGATCTGCGCGCAGGACATGAAGCTGAACGGCCGATGGGCCGAGGCGGCGGCGCGCACCTGGCCGGAGAAGTCCAGGCTGCCGATGCCGGACGCGCCGATGTCCTCGTGCAGCAGGCGGCCGTCCGTCGAGAACTGCGCGAGGCGCGTCAGCGTCGCCTGCAGTTCCACGGTCAGCGCTTCCGTCGTACCGCCGGCCGGCGCATCGAGATCGGTGCTCGCGCCGAGTTGCGAGGCCAGGCGCGAAAGCTGGTCGCTGGACTGGGCCAGGGTCTGGTCGAGCTGCTTGACCGCATCGTCGAAACGCCGCGCGACCGCTTCCTCGTGACGCGCGAGCAGCGTGCGATAGTGCAGGTAGCCGAGCAGGCTGTGCGTGCAGCCGAGCAGCGCGAACAGCACGACGAAGGACTTCCAGCGCAGGCCGAACCGGCGCCGCGGCAGTGCCGGCGCTTCCGGTGCTTTCTGCTCCGGGCCGGCGGGCATCGTCAGAAGTGGTAGCCGACCATCACCAGGAACAGCTGGCCGGTCGATTCGATGCGGCGATCCTGGTTCTCCAGCCGTGGCACGGTGGCACTGCCGACGATGAAATGCTGCTCGACCCAGACGCCCCAGTGCTCGTCCGGCAGCCACTTCAGGCCGGCCGTCAGGTCGCGGGCGAAACGCTCATGCCGGTCGCCGCCGGTGGATCGTGCGTAGTCGCGGCCGCTGCGGTCGTTGCGGTCGGAGAAACTCAGGTCGTAGCGCAGCATCCCGGTCCAGCCGGGCAGGAAGCGGTAATCCGCCTGGACATAGACGCCGTCACCGGAGTTGCGGTCCGTATCGCCGTTGAAGCGGCCCTTGAAGCGGGTCAGCAGGTACTCGGCGGTGAGGCTGTAGCGCTCGGCATTGTAGGCGATGGACGCGATGTACAGGTCGGTGTCGAATGTGCCGCTGATTGGCACCGAGAAGCCCGGCGCGACCTGCTGCTCGCCGTCGAACGACAGCTCCGCGCTGGTGTAGGTCAGCGCTGCGCGCCAGGTGCCCGCGGCCCACTCGTCCAGCAGCCGGACCACGGTCAGGCCGTCGATGTCGACGTCGCCGGAAAAGCCTTCGCTGCCGAACAGCGACCGCTTCTGGTCATCGCTGGCGGTGAAGTTCAGCGCGCGGCCGGCGGTCAGCGACAGGAAGTGGTCGCCGGCGTTCCAGCCGCCGTAGAGCTGGCCCCCGTCGGACGAGAACAGCAGGCTGCGCACGCCGCTGCCCTCGAAGTACACCGATCCGGGCAGCAGGATGCCGGGGCGCGTGAACACCACGTCGCGGGAGTCGTTGAAGAAGCCATAGGGGTTCTTGACGCGGCCGAGACGGACCCCGGCGTGTGCGTCCAGCGCCGACAGGAAGCGGTAGTCGGCAAACGCATAGTCCAGCCGCGCGCCTTCACGGTCGAGATCGCCGAAACGCCGGTACAGGGCCTGTGCCGAAACCGTCACCGGCCCGCCGCCGGCAGTGGCGTTGAGGCCCAGTTCGTAGAACGCGAAGCTGCCGTCGAGACTGTCGCCGACGTAGTTGTTGCCCCAGGACTGGGCGTAGGCCTGCGAAGCGAAGCCGTGCAGCTGGTAATTCAGGTCGCCGGTCTGCGCCGGGGCGGCGCCGGCCGCCGTCAGGCCCACGAGAGTCCATGCGCCGCGCCAGTTCTTATTCATCGCTTGCTCCAAGCCCACGCATCGCCACGCGGGTCAGTTGCCGTCCGAACAGACCGTTGGTCTGCACCGCGCTCACGTAGCCGATCGCGCCCGGCGTTTCGCTGACGCGGCGGCGCATTTCCTGTTCATTGGATACCGTGGTCGGCGCGAAGCCGGTGCCGGTATAGACCAGCTTGTTCCAGGCATTGCGCAGCACATAGGGATAGGTGCCGAGCATCTGCCGCGCGAACTGCACGTGCAGGGGGTGGTCGTCGGCGAGCGTGAACACGCGGATCGGCTTGCCGTCCGGCCAGGTGGTGACCCGGCCGATGTACACCGACAGCAGCAGCTTGCGATCGACCTGGACACCGTCGTGGTCCGACGACAGGATGATCTGCACGTCCGGGTCGGCCGCCGGCGCCGGCATCGGCGCGGCCCAGCCGAGCGCCAGCGCTGCGGCGAGCAGCCGGGCGCGCCACGCCATCGCTTTGGTCCGGATCCATGGGAGGGCCGATTGTGGGTCTTCTGGTCTGGTACGCATGGCTTCCCTGTCGGTGGCACGGCCGGTGAGCTCGGCGGCCACGGCACCCGCATCTTAGCGGGCGCCGGGCGTACCTGTGCAAATACGCGTTCCCGCGGGCTCCTGCGTTGAGCTGGATCAATCCGCGTCGGCCGGTAACGGGCCAGGCCGGCGGCTCGGCTATACTCGGCGGCCGTCAGCCGTCCGTATGCCCGATGCGCCCTTCCGGCCGTTCCCCCGCGCAGCTGCGCCCCGTTTCGATCCAACGCGGTTTCACCAAGCATGCCGCCGGTTCGGTGTTGATCCAGTTCGGCGACACGCGCGTGCTGTGCACGGCCTGCATCGAGGAACGCGGCCCGGCCTGGAAGAAGGACGGCGGCTGGGTGACCGCCGAGTACGGCATGCTGCCCGGCGCGACCCACGAGCGCAGCCGCCGCGAAGCCGCTGCCGGCAAGCAGAGCGGCCGCACGCAGGAGATCCAGCGCCTGATCGGCCGCAGCCTGCGCGCCTGCGTCGATCTCGCCGCGCTCGGGAATCACACGGTGACCATCGATTGCGACGTGCTGCAGGCCGACGGCGGCACGCGCACCGCGAGCATCACCGGCGGCTATGTCGCGCTGGTGGATGCCATCGCCTCGATGCGCAGACGCGGCCTGATCAAGCGTGACCCGCTGTTCGGCCAGATCGCCGCGGTCTCGGTGGGCATCTACCGCGGCACGCCGGTGCTGGACCTCGATTACGCCGAGGACTCGGCCTGCGAGTGCGACATGAACGTGGTGATGAACGACGCCGGCCAGTTCATCGAGGTGCAGGGCACTGCCGAAGGCCACGCCTTCCGCCGCGAAGAGCTCGACGGCCTGCTCGACCTCGCCACGGGCGGCATCAGGGAACTGATCGCGGCCCAGCGCGCGGCACTTGCGGCTTGACGCCGTGTTGCCTCACGCCTCACGCGCGGTCGTCCTCGCCAGCCGCAACCGCAAGAAGCTGGCAGAAATGCAGGCGCTGCTGGCGCCGCTGGGCCTGAACTTGCGGCTGGTGTCGGAGTTCAGCGACGAGGCGGCGGCGGAAACCGCGCCGACCTTCGTCGAGAATGCCTTGCTCAAGGCACGCCACGCCGCGGCCGTGTCCGGCCTGCCGGCGATCGCGGACGATTCGGGCATCGAGGTCGATGCCCTGCAGGGGCGTCCCGGCGTGTACTCCGCGCGCTACGCCGGCGCGAACGCGAGCGA
Source organism: Fontimonas sp. SYSU GA230001 (assembly GCF_040066175.1). Classification (NCBI taxonomy): domain Bacteria; kingdom Pseudomonadati; phylum Pseudomonadota; class Gammaproteobacteria; order Nevskiales; family Nevskiaceae; genus Fontimonas; species Fontimonas sp. SYSU GA230001. Next base: position 1,587 of record NZ_JBEAAM010000034.1, on the reverse strand, counting down.
CGCCAGCAACAATGCAAGGCTGCTGCAGGAACTCGCCGACGTGGCGCCCGAGCAGCGCGGCGCGCGCTTCGTCTGCGTGATGGCCTTGCTGCGCCACGCGGACGATCCGGTGCCGGTGATCGCGCAGGGGCTGTGGCAAGGCCGCATCCTCGACGCGCCGCGCGGCGCCAACGGTTTCGGCTACGACCCGCTGTTCTGGGTGCCGGATCACCGCTGCAGCGCGGCCGAACTCGATCCGGACGTGAAAAACCGCATCTCGCACCGCGCCCGGGCCGCGGCGGCGCTGCTGGCGCTGCTTCGTGAGGCGTGAGACGTGGGACGTGAGGCGCAGCAGCTGCCGTTGGCGCTGTATCTGCATTTTCCGTGGTGCGTGCGCAAGTGCCCGTACTGCGACTTCAACTCGCATCCGCTGCGCGGCGAAGTGCCCGAGGCCGAGTATGTCGAAGCGCTGCTGCGCGATCTCGACTTCGAGCTGCAGAACGATTCCCGATTCCCCATTCCCGATTCCCGTCCTCTCGTCTCGATCTTCATGGGCGGCGGCACGCCCAGCCTGTTCTCCGACCGTGCGATCGGGCGTCTGCTCGAAGCCGTGAGCCGCCGCCTCGATTTCGCACGCGACATCGAGATCACGCTGGAAGCCAATCCCGGCACCGCCGAGGCGGGGCATTTCGCCGGCTATCGCGCCGCCGGCGTGAACCGCCTGTCGATGGGCATCCAGAGCCTCGACGACGCGCAGCTGCGGCGCCTGGGCCGCATCCACGACCGCGCCGAGGCCCTGCGCGCCTACGACCTGGCGCGCCGCGCAGGATTCGACAACGTCAACCTCGACCTGATGTACGCGCTGCCGGAGCAGGCCGTGGCCGGCGCGCTGGCCGACCTGAACGAAGTGATCGCACTGCAGCCGGAGCACATTTCCTGGTACCAGCTGACGCTGGAACCGAACACCGAGTTCGGCCTGCATCCGCCGCCGGTGCCGGATGGCGATTCCGCGTGGACGATGCAGGAGCAGGGACAGGCGCGGCTCGCGGCCGCGGGATACGTCCAGTACGAAGTCTCGGCCTATGCGCGTGGGTCGCGGCAGAGTCGGCACAACCGCAACTACTGGGAATTCGGCGACTACCTCGGCATCGGCGCCGGCGCGCATGCAAAACGCAGCAGCGGAATGCCACTGACCGTGACCCGTCGCGCCCGCCACAAGCACCCGCGCACCTATCTGCAGCACGCCGGCAGCGACGCCGTCCTGCAGGAGCGCCGCGTGGTGGCCGCGGCCGAACTGCCGTTCGAATTCCTGATGAACGCGCTGCGGCTGCGCGAGGGCTTTAGCTGCGCCGACTTCGCGGCGCGGACCGGCCGGGACTGGGACGAGCGCATCCCCGGTCTGGCCGTCGCCCGCGCGCGCGGCCTGCTCGACGAAGCCGGCGGCAGGGTCTGCGCCAGCGCGCTCGGCTGGCGTCATCTCAATGGCCTGCTGACGCTGTTTCTCGACGCCGGAGTCCTTTCCAATCCAGAGATGAGCCTGAAGGGCGGGTCTGAGTGAGGGGCTGTCAGGCGGCGGGACGCTGGGCTTTGCTGATGGAAAGGAACAAC